>JBIIWK010000017.1:0-20629 GCA_044338955.1 Burkholderiaceae bacterium | reverse complement strand
CATCAGGCAAAATTGTTCCAGTCTCTGGGTCTGCCATCTCGAGGATGAAGGCGTCTTCCATCACATGCATGCCAGTTTGGTGTTCGCATTCGGCCGCAAGCATGCCGCTTTCGTGCGTGCCATACATGTCGAAGGCTTTGGCGCCCCATAAGTCTTCGAGCAGTTCGCGATTCTCCATCCCTAAGTGGGTGCCTAGCAAACGAATCCCTAACGATTTTGGATCAATCCCTAACTCGTCGCGCGCAACGATTGCCATGTGCCGCAAGTATGCAGGAAACCCCAAAATGACTTTGATGCCCCACGCTTTGATGATCTCAATCTGGCGGCGGGTGGGCGTATTAGCGCCGCTACCGGTCATTACCGGGACCGCACCGGTGTAACGCCAAAGTGCTTCGCGCGGCGCCATACCGCCGTTGCCCAGGCCAAGCGATAGGGTGACTAAGACCATGTCGCCGGGCTTAATCCCGTGCATCGCCATGCGGCGTCCGCCCAAAATCGCCATGGTCTCACGGTCTTGAGGCGAGTAGAGCATCGGACGCGGCAAGCCCGTGGTGCCGCCACTCGTTTGCAACACTAAGGGCATGTGCTTGCCACTTTCAGGCGAAATCCCCATGAAGTCGCCGAACGGTGGATTGCGCTCAATACTTTTGCGGATATCGTTCACGTCGTAGACCGGAATCTTGGTCAGATCGTCAAGCGTGCGAATATCGGTGGGCACTAAGCCGTGCTCGGTCCAGTGGCGCTTAAAGAATTCGATTTCCCAGCCGCGCGCGACAGTTTTTAAAAAGCGTTGCTCTTGAAGCGCACGCATTTCATCACGCGAGAGTTTCGCCGTGGTGTGAAAGTAGGTGGGCGGCGGCGGATAGTCGCGCCACAATTGTTCAAAATCAAGCGAGCGAAAATACCAGGGCACGAAGTCAGGTGAGTCGGGAGAATTAGTGTTGTCTTGGTTGTTTGAGTTCATTTTTTTCTAGTTTTATACAGATTGTTTTAGTTTCAACGGCGGTCGCTACATACTGAGGTATCTAAATACTGAAGGACAAGAGCAATCAAAGAATCAATGAGTCAAAAACTCAAAGAGTCAAAGAATCAATGAGGATCTCTTTGTTCTCAAATCAGGCTGCCCAGCCGGCCGCCATCAACGTGTTGCACGGTGCCCGTCATGTAGGCCCCCCAGGGCGAACACAAAAATGCAACAAGGCCTGCGATCTCATTAGGCTCGCCCACCCGTCCCATCGGGATCAGTTTGGTAATTTGCGCCATTTGATCTTGTTCAAGTTGACCGGGCGTGCCGCTGCCAAATACGGTGGCGAGTCGCCCGGTTGCGATGCGGCCGGGGCAGATGGTGTTGATGGTGACCCCTTGCGCTGCGATTTCAAGGGAAAGCGTTTTTGCGTAGCCTAATACCCCCGCCCAAGTTGCAACTGAGAGCCCAAAGCGGGCGATAGGCTGTATCGCCGATAGTGCAGTGATATTGACGATACGACCCCAGCCTTGTTGTTGCATGGATGGCAGGGCGCCGCGACAGAGTCGCACCACGCTCATGAGGTTTTGTTCAATAGCTTTTTGCCACGCGACGTCATCAAAGCTTTCAAGATCGCCCAAGGGCGGCGCGCCATCATTGTTGATCAAAATATCGATACGTTTAAATTCGCTTAAGCCCTGAGAAATAATTCTTTCGCAGTCAGCACCCTTGCGGATGTCGGCCGGTATAGCAAACGTCTTAGCGCCGGTTTCGGCTGTGATCCTTGCGCAGGCCTCGTTCAGGGGTTCTTCTTTGCGCGCCACCATGGCAACACTCGCTCCTTCTGAGGCCAGAAGGTGTGCGATGGCGTAGCCGATCCCTTGGCTTGCGCCGCCGACTAAAGCAATTTTTCCGGTCAGTGACAAATCCATTACTTAGTCTCGGTGATGCCAAACAAACGCTCAGCGTTGCGATGAAAGACGCGTTCAAGAATATCATCGGTATAGCCTAGGTCTTTCCAGTCCTGCACCAGACGCTCGTAGCGAAACAGAGGGTAGTCAGCACCAAACATCACGCGATCCTTCAAGCGTGAACGAATCTCTTTTTTAAACGGATCGGTAAAGTATTTAGGTGACCAGCCATGCACTTCACTCCAGACATTAGGCTTGTGGATCATGATTGAAATCATGTCGTCTTGCCAAGGCCAGGCAGGCCGACCGCTAATGATTTGCAAGTCCGGAAAATCGATCGCTAATTCGTCGATATAACGCGGATGGCAAAGGTCGAGCTTGATGCCAGCCCCGCCGCGTAAGCCAGCGCCAGCGCCCGTATGGCCTACCAAGACCAGTGCTGGGCGGTTGTGCGCTTGTAGTACCTCGTAAATGGGGTGATAGATTGGGTCGCTGGCGGCAAAGCCGGTGCCCGAGCCCGAGACGCAAAAACCTACAAAGCCTTTGCTCAGTTTGATGCAGCGCTCAAGCTCATCGGCGGCAGCCTGGCCTAAACGAGGATCCATCTGTAGCCAGTTACCAAAAATACAATCTGAAAACTTAGCCTGAGTCTCGATGGCATAGTCGTGCAGGGGCTTGACCTCTTCAATCGATAAGTTTTTGGTAAATCCAAAATCCAAAATAGTCTTGACCTGATTGGCGCGCAGGTAGGCGGCCATCTGTTCTTCAGTGTCGTACGTTGGGGTTGAGTTCCAGGTACTTTTTTGTTGTGCCAGTGCGTCAGCCGAGCGTAGTACATAGCCGCGCTCTGTGCCCCAGTGTGAATGTAAGTCAATGATCCGCATTAATGTCTCCTAATCGCCTCCGATAGTAGAAACTTGCTTGGGTGCTGTCAACGCAGGTCTGCTATCCAGCGAGTGTCTTAAGACAGGGGCAAGGAACCTTGTTAAGCTTGTACGCGGAGACTAAGTCAAAGACCCTTGCGCTTTAACGAAATGCGCGGAAATCCTCCCCGTTCGGGAAGGGTGTCAAGGCTGAGTCAGGGGGCAGCGATGCATTCACAACGTCATTTGTGAAACTGAGAACACTGACCTGCGCCTGTGTCTATCATTTCATGTAAGGCAAACACTTGAAAAATCAAAAATTATTGACGTTTGTGCAAGACCTGAGCGGTTTGCTCGGGCGCGAACGGGCTGAGCCAGAACTGTTAAAACAGGGGGCTGCCTTATTAAAGGCGCTGGTTGCGCAAGACGACTGGCTGCCAGAACAATTCACGGTGCCGCATCCTGAGTTTTATCGTCAGTATTTGCTATACGCAGATCCGCTTGAGCGGTTTTCAGTGGTGAGCTTCGTGTGGGGTGCTGGGCAGAAGACCCCTGTACATGACCATATGACTTGGGGCTTGATTGGGATGTTGCGCGGTCAAGAGATCGATACACACTACTTTAAGCAAGCCGATGGCAGTTATCTGCGAGGTGAGAGTCATGTGCTCAAACCGGGTAATGTGTGCAGCGTATCACCTGCTACGCATGATGTGCACGAGGTCGCTAATTTTCATGCAGACCAGACCTCAATCAGTATCCATGTCTATGGCGGCAATATCGGCCGTATCAGCCGGCATGTGTTTGACCCTGTAACAGGTGCAGAAAAAACTTTTATCTCTGGCTACAACAGCGATGTTGTCCCTAATCTCTGGAATTAATCACCGTGTTTAAACCTAGTCCCATCGATGCTGTGCAGGTGTGCGAATATCAAGATGTTCGTAGCGCCTTGCTTGAAAAATGCGAGATTGCGTTTTTAGATGTGCGCGAAGAAGACCCACACGCGCAGGCACACCCTTTGTTCGCAGCAAATTTTCCTCTTTCGCGCGTAGAGCTTGATGCGTATTCAAAGTTGCCGCGTCGCGACGTGCAGATTGTGACGCTTGATGAAGGCGATGTCGATTTATTAGAGTCTGATGCGATGCGTGCGGCACGTCGCTTAGTAGCGTTGGGCTTTAGTCGCGTAGCGGTGTTTGCAGGTGGCGTGCGCGCTTGGCAAGCGGCCGGGGGCGAACTGTTTCGCGATGTGAATGTGCCCAGTAAGTCGTTTGGAGAATTGGTTGAGGCCAAGAGGCACACCCCGTCACTCTCAGCGCCTGAGGTGAAGGCCATGATCGATCAACAAGCCGATGTTGTGATTGTTGATGCGCGTCGTTACGATGAGTACAACACAATGAGTATCCCAACCGCCACCAGTTGCCCGGGGGCAGAGTTGGTGTTGCGCATCGCTGAGTTGGCGCCACGTCCCGAAACCCAAGTTATCGTCAATTGCGCTGGCCGCACGCGCAGCATCATTGGTACCCAGTCTTTGATTAATGCTGGTATTCCTAACAAAGTGTCGGCTTTGCGTAATGGCACAATTGGCTGGACGCTTGCGGGTCAGGTTCTAGACAAAGGCGAAACGCGAAAGTTTAAAGACGTCTCTGAGCAAACGATACAGAACGCAGCGGCACGTGCGCGCAGTGTCGCAGAGCGTGCGGGGGTGAAGAGCGCAACGTGGTCAGATGCGCAGGCTTGGCAATCGCAGGCCGAGCGTACAACCTATTTTTTCGATGCCCGCACGCCTGAAGAATTTGCTGCGGGCCACATTGGGGGGTTTCGCTCAACGCCTGGCGGGCAGTTAGTGCAAGAAACAGAAATGGTTGCGCCGGTACGGGGTGCACGTATCGTTTTGGTGGATACCGACGGCGTACGTGCCAATATGACTGCCTCGTGGCTGGCGCAAATGGCGTGGGACGTTCATGTCTTGACCGAGTTGCCAGTAGGGGTCTTTTCTGCGATGGGCCCTTGGGTTGCTGAGAGTGCAAAGCTGCCCAGTGTTCAAGCGATTACAGTGGCAGAGTTGGCGGCTGCGTCAGCGGGTGATGCAGTGCATGATGTCGCGGCTAAAAAACTTCTTGTGATTGATCTAAGCAAGCATGCTCAGTATGTGCAATCCCATATACCGGGCGCGCAGTATGTGTTGCGCTCACAGTTCAGGCAAGCACTTAGCCAACTGCCTAAGGCTTCGGCCTATGTCCTAGTGTGTCCGGACGGTTTGCTCTCAGGGTATGCATACGCTGAAATTGCTGCGCTGGTCAGCGCACCGGTGTCAGTGTTGACGGGCGGCATGCAAGCTTGGAAAACCGCCGGGCTGGCGCTTGAAAAAGGCGCAACCGCCTTACTGTCAGAACCGGTTGATCGTTACAAACGACCTTATGAAGGTACCGATGCACCGCGTGAGGCGATGCAGGCCTATCTAGATTGGGAGTTCGGTTTAGTCGCGCAATTAGGCGTTGATGGCACGCATCACTTTGAGGTAGTGTAAAACTACCCGCAAGCAGAGCTACTTTTTTTGCACTGGCACCGTTTGCAAAAACGCGGAAAGCTGTTTGTTCCACCACTTAGCCTGCCCGGTCGTACCGTGACCAGAGGTATCTGGGCTGGCTGGGATCAATAACAATTGGCTGTTAGGGATACGCTTTAAGGCGGCTTCGATCACACCAAATTCTGGAGGGTTGCGTTCGTCATCGGCTGAGTTGATGACCAGCACTCGCGCCTGAATTTTTTCGAGATCACGCGAGGGATCGTAGTCGCGTGAAGAATCCCATTGATAAAGGTTGTCGTTGGCATCGGCTTTGAGCGCAGCTTTTAAACGCGTGTCGAGCAATTTATCAGCGAGTTCGCGGCTTGGGGCAAGCTTTTGCAAACCTTCATTGCCGCCGCTTGTGCTGATTTGAAAGAACACCGAGGCAAACTGCAAGCTAGGTGGTTGTTGTGTGTAGTTGCCGTTTTGCCAGGCAGGATCGTTGCGGATCGAGTCAATAATCAGACGACGCGTCAGCCAGTTGCGTCCTGACATCGCCGCGGGCATCGATGCCATTGGCACGAGCGCATCCACAAAGGCGGGATGCTTGATGCCCCAAAGCCAGGTTTGCATGCCACCCATTGAGTTGCCTAAGACCAAATGCAGATGCTTGAGCCCTAAGCCTTCAGTCACAAGCCGGTACTGTCCCGACACCATATCGTCGTAGTTGTATTTCGGAAATTTTGCGCGCAAACCGTCAGACGGTTTACTAGACGCACCCACCCCGATCGCATCGGGCAAAATAATAAAATATTTGTTGGCATCAAGTACCTGACCCGGTCCAAACAACTGACCGCCAAAGGCAGGGTTGAGCATGCCAGTGCCGGTACCCGCCGTGCCATGCAAAATGAGAACCGGTACGCCCGTTGGGTCGCCCAGCGTGGTGTAGCCGAGCTTGACTTCGCTGAAGACTTCACCCGTATGAAATTTAAAATCTTTGGCAACCCAGGTCGCTTGTTTTGGAGTGTGTGTTGTCTGAGCCATTGAATGAGCCGTTAAAAGAGTTAACAACATAAAACCGAAGAGTTTGAAATAAAGAAAATCAACGAACTTGAAATAATGTTGCATCAAAGCACCTCTTTCAACAGGTCGAGAAATAGACGCTCGCCATGGCGAACCTTTTTTTGCCAGTCTTGGCCTGATTCTTCGTTGGTGTGGTCTGTCACATATTTAAACGAACGCCACGCAATGTTGTGATCGTGGGCAATCGCAGCGATTGCAAAGAGCTCCATGTCAACAACATCAACGTCGTTTGCCTCAAACCAAGGGTCTTTGGCCATCACAAAGCTGTCGCCGGTGCCGCAGGTGTACTGCCCTGAGCCTGAAAGATATTCATAAGGGCGTGCGCAAAAGGGCACTTGGCCACGCGGCGCCAAGGGCTCGGCAATCATGTCGCGCTGCACCACGCGCTGAATTTCGATGAGCCCACTGGCGTGTGGCGCAACAGCACCGACCGTACCAAAATTGAAAATGCGGCGTGGTCGACTGTGCTCAATGGCCTTGAACGTTGTCATGGCCGCATTGAGTTTGCCGATGCCAGAATAGAAAATTTGCACCCCTTTTGGGAGCAGACTGGCATCTAACTCATTGGCGAGCGCGGTAATAATGATTGTATCGGTCGTCATGTCACGTTACATCTATCAGTTAACCTACATCATATGCTTATATGTCGACATCATTAGGCAAGCAACTCTGCCGTGCTTGACCGCAATATTCGCTCGTGCGATCTGTTGCATGGGCTACAGTACGATGAATCGTCGTTTCTTGGCCAATGATTTGCAGTTTTGGCCGTGTTGAATACCTCGCTAGGAAAAAGTATGAGTGCTTTGTTCGTCTCGTTTAATGACCTGTCTTGGTCGATTCTGTTACCCGCCTTTTGTGCGGGTCTGCTCGTGATTGCAACGCATGTTCCGTTAGGGATGCAGGTTTTGCAGCGCGGCATCATCTTTATTGATTTGGCCATTGCCCAGGTTGCAGGGCTTGGTGCGTATTTGGTCACGATGCTGTTGGGTAGTGAGGCACCGGTGGTGTGGGTGCAGGTCGGTGCGATGGGCATGGCACTGGTGGCCGCCTGGCTATTGGTGGCGACCGAGCGGGTCACGAATCGTTATCAAGAACCTGTGATTGGGATTGTCTTCGTCTTGGCGGCAACGGCCGTTGTGTTGTTGCTGGCCAATGACCCGCATGGCGGACAACATTTATCAGAATTGTTGGCGGGTCAAATTTTGTGGATCGGCTGGGCGCAGATTTTTTATTCGGCGCTGGTGACACTCGTTTTACTCGGTGCAATATTTTTATTTCAAGGTAAGCGCGCTTGGTTCTATAGTTTGTTTGCCGTGGCGATTACTGTTTCAGTCCAACTCGTTGGGGTATATCTCGTATTTGCGACGCTAATCATCCCCGCGCTGGCAACGATCAAGCTGCAAGGCAAGCGGCGGCGGCTGTGGGCAACCTACCTAGTAGCGATGGGAGGCTACGCACTTGGCTTGCTGGGGTCGGCCCTATTCGACTTGCCCACAGGCCCACTCATTGTCTGGACCTTGGCGTTCGTGGGGATCGTGGCGTTGTTGATGCTGCGCCGTCAGCGTAGTTCGCCGTTTTAGGTGTAACCAGGCGCTTTGAGTCACCCGCAGTTTTAGACTTGAGCTCCGGCGTTGCGAAGCGCTGGCGCGTTGCTTTGCCACCACGCCGCTAAAATTATGCTGCTTCTTTGGGCCACAAGATCATTTGCGTACAGCGAAACAAGGCAATTTTTTTGCCCGTCGCCTGATCGCTGACAACAGCGTCCCAAACCTGAGTGTTGCCGCCTAGGTGCTGCGCTGTTGCGGTGCATAAAATGACCTCGCCCTCGCCGCGCACGGTTCCTAAATGATTGCTTTTGAGTTCAATGGTGGTGAACGAAAGCGCACCCTTAGGTAGGTGCGCCATGGTCGCGTAGCCGCAGGTTGTATCGGCCAAGGCAATTACGCTGGCAGCGTGCAAGTAGCTATTTGGTGCGAAATGGACCTTACGCAATACCATGCGGCTTTTCAAGGTGTTTTCTGAGATTTCAAGCGCCTCAACGCCCATCAGCCCAGGCAAATTTTCACCGCTGCGTTTGTTAAGTTCAGGTACGGTCATTTCTGGGCGAAGCTTAGACATCTTGAGAATCTCTTGTAAAAGGTGAAAAAAAACGTGTACTTTGTGGGACTGAGCTTGCTGCGTGACTTTTTTGATCGGATGCGCAGCCAAGCCACGATTATGCATGACCTTGTCTAGGAACAAAAAATGATGTCTTCGTCGACTAAAAAAATCCCCACACCAACCTTGATGGCGAACGACCGTTTGATACAAGGCTTTTCAAGTGCGCGGCTCGCCCATTTAACTCACGTCATGCAGGCGCAGGTTGAGGCAGGCATGTTTCCAGGGGCCGTGACGGCGATTTTGCATCGCAACCAGTTGGTGCATTTCGAAGCACATGGGCATTTGGATGCTGCCCGTAGCCAACCGATGACCAAAGATGCATTGTTTCGCCTGGCTTCGATGACTAAGCCCTTGGTCACGACCGTAGCCATGATGATGGTCGAGCAGGGCGTGTTTAGTTTGCAAGATCCGATTACGCGCTGGCTGCCAGAGCTTAGTGACTTGGTGGTTGAAACGCCTGAGGGCGATGTGCAGTTGGCGCGCCCGATTTGGGTACAGGATTTGATGCGCCATACGTCGGGTTTTGTGTACTCGGGGATGACGCAGTCGCCGCGTATCAAAGCCTTGTACGAACAACACAATATTGAATCGCGGGTCGATGACATTAGCGCCGCTGAGATGCTGCGCAATTTAGGAAAAATCCCCTTAGCGCACCAGCCCGGTACGTTTTGGGAGTATTCAATTTCGGTTGATGTCTTGGGGCTCTTGCTTGAGCGGGTATTGGATCAGCAGCTCGACGTTATCGTGGCGCAAGCGTTGCTTGAACCGCTCGGCATGAAAGATACAAGTTGGTGGGTGACGCCCGAGCAAGAAAAAAAGCTGGCACAAACCCTTGATGATGATCCGCTCAAAGTGGGTATGCTCAAGTCATATCGCCAGCATTACAACCCAGCCGGGAAAAGTTATTTTAAAGGTGGGGCGGGCTTAATCGGTTCAACTGCAGATTATTTGCGTTACCTGCAAATGATGATTAACAAGGGCGAGTTTGAGGGCAAGCGTTATTTGTCTCGTAAGTCGGTTGACTTAATGCTCTCGCAACATACTACGGGGATGGCAGGGACAACCATCGCGAATACCGGCCCTGGCTATGGGTTTGGCTTGGGCTTTGCGATTAGACAAGGCCAGGGCATGGGCTGGGTGCCGGGTTCGATCAATGATGCGATGTGGGCCGGTGTATGGGGCACAAGTTTTTGGCTCGACCCAAATGAACAACTCGCCGCGGTGATCATGGCGCAAGGGCCGACGCACAAGACACATACTCGAATGCTCTTTAAAAATTTAGTGTACGGCGCGCTTGTTGAGTAGCAGGTAGAAACACCAGAGGTTGAGCATTGTTCACCTCGGTGAGTAACCGTGTAGCCCTTACTCTTGAACCAAAGTTCTAGTGGCGAATATCTAGTCCCTAAGTCGTCTAGATATTCATTGTTGATATGTTGAAGTTTGTCAGTGTTTGAATATTTAATCTTATAAAGATCCTGGAGAGACAAAATGCTATTTTCAAAAAAACAGTTCTCGCGCAATCGTGTGCACGGCGCTGGCTTGGCGTTTGCTGCGACCCTACTATTAGGCGTGCCCAACGTTTTTGCGCAGCCTGCTGCAACGCCTGCGATTGCGGCTCAGCCCGCAGCCGGGGTTGTCATCCAAGGCTTTTCAAATGATCGTTTGGCCCGCATTGGCCCCTCTATGCAAGAGCAAGTACGCACCGGTATGTTTCCAGGTGCCGTGACAATGGTGGCGCGCAACGGCGTTGTAGTGCATAACGAAGCGCACGGCTTTTTGGATGCGGCTAAATCCAAACCGATGTCAAAAGATGCGCTGTTTCGTCTGGCATCGATGACCAAGCCCTTGGTTACGGTGGCCGCGATGATGATGGTCGAGCAAGGCAAAATGGGTTTGAATGATCCGCTAACAAAGTGGATGCCAGAGTTGAAGGACTTGAAGGTTGAAACCGCAAGCGGCGATGTGCCATTGAATCGTCCGATCTGGGTGCAAGACGTCATGCGGCACACCGCGGGGTTTGTTTACGGTGGCAGCGCGAAATCGCCACGCATTAAAAAAATGTACGACGAGCTCAACATCGAGTCGCGTGAAACAGACATCACCGCCGACGAAATGTTGAAAAATCTCGGCCAAATCCCTTTGGCGAATCAACCTGGCACAGTCTGGGAATATTCAATTTCAGTCGATGTGTTAGGTCTGCTGCTTGAACGCGTGGCGCAAAAACCGTTAGATGCGATTTTGAATGAATTGTTGCTTGGCCCCTTGGGGATGAAAGACACAACGTGGTGGGTTCAGGCTGATCAGCTTGGACGTATGGCAGAAACACTTGATAGCGATCCGCTGAAAGTTGGGATGCTTAAATCGTATCGTCAAACTTATAACCCGTTAGGCAAGAGTTACTTTAAAGGCGGTGCGGGCCTGGTAGGCACGGCAAACGATTACTTGAAGTTT
The DNA here is from genome assembly GCA_044338955.1 of Burkholderiaceae bacterium. Classification (GTDB taxonomy): domain Bacteria; phylum Pseudomonadota; class Gammaproteobacteria; order Burkholderiales; family Burkholderiaceae_B; genus Zwartia. Next base: position 9,694 of record JBIIWK010000017.1, on the reverse strand, counting down.
TTACAAATGATGGTCAACGGTGGCGAGTTGGATGGCAAACGTTACCTGTCACGAAAGACCGTTGAGTTTATGTTGTCGCAGCACACTGTGGGGATGGGTGGCAGCACGATCTCTAGCACAGGCCCCGGTTACGGCTTTGGCCTAGGCTTTGCCGTGCGCTTAGATGAAGGCATGGCTTGGGTGCCGGGTTCAAAGGGCGACTCGATGTGGGCCGGTGCCTGGGGCACAAGCTTTTGGATTGATCCTAAAGAAAAACTTGCAGCTGTGATCATGGCGCAAGGGCCATCGAACCGCACGCATACACGTATGCTTTACAAAAATCTCGTCTACGGAGCGTTAGTTAAATAGTATGTCGGACAACCCTTTACAGCAAGAAACTCCTCGGCGTCTTGAGTCGGCCCGCTTGCAGCAGATCGCTGCAGCGGTTTACCAAAGCATTGGCGTACCAGCCCAAGACGCACAGTTGGCTGCTGACACGTTGGTGCAGGCTGACCTCTGGGGGCATCAGTCGCACGGGCTGTTACGCTTAGGTTGGTATTACGCGCGACTGAAGTCGGGGGCTATGAAGGCGGTAACGCAAACCTCGTTAGCGGTCGATGCAGGTGCAATCTGTGTGATGGATGGTCATGACGGCATTGGGCAAGTGATTACGCGTCAGGCTGTCGATCAAGCCGTGACGCGTGCCAAGCTGCACGGCGTTGGGGTGGTGTCGATTCGCAATTCAAATCATTTTGGTACCTGTATGTATTACACGCGGATCGCAGCCGAGCAAGGCTGCGTGATGCTGTTGATGAGCAACGCGGGGCCGAATATGGCACCTTGGGGCGGACTCAAAAAGAAAATTGGCACCAACCCTTGGTCGATTGCGGTGCCGGGTGGTGCGTATGGCCCGATCGTGATGGACATGGCCAACTCAGGGGTGGCCCGCGGCAAAATCTATCTGGCCAATAATCGCAATGAAGAGATTCCTTCGCACTGGGCGGTTGACTCAGCAGGGCGCCCAACCACTGATCCGAAAGCGGCCATTGAAGGATTTATCTTGCCGATGGCGGGGCACAAAGGTTACGTGATGGGGGTCATGATCGATATCCTGTCGGGTGTCTTGTCAGGCAGTCAGTTTCTTGACCGCGTGCACGGCCCCTATGATCCTGTGAACCGAAGTGGTGCAGGGCATTTAATGGTGGCGCTTAATGTGGCTGCGTTTCAACCGCTGACTGAGTTTCACCAAAGAATCGATCAATACGTTCGCTCTTTGAAAGACGTACCTTTGGCCGCCGGCCATTCGCAGGTGTACTACCCGGGCGAGCTTGAAAAGCAAGCGGACGCTGAAAACCGATCAAAGGGTTTGTTGTTGGCCAGCGAAACGATCACTGACCTTGTGCGCGTGGCGCGTGAGGCTGGGGTTGAATGCTCGATTTGAGACAGCAAGGTTAGGCGATCCCTCCTGCCAAACAAATGTTTGGCAGGAGGGATCGCCCCAGTTGGCCGACCTGCGCCGAGCCTCCGTTCTGCCACTCACACACTTGGCATGGCATTTGCTTATAGCTAAGTGGTATATCCAAACGTAGTGATCGATGCGCGCTTAGCCGTATCATTTGGCTTGCCTTTTATTTCTTCTTTTGAGTTATCTGGAGCCCTTCAATGAGCAACGACAATGCCCCTTCAACCGTCAAAGCCTACTTACGCCCCATCGATCGTGACGGTTTGTTAGGCTTCGCTGAAAAAGGTCGTGCAGACCCAACACGTAAAGGCACTAATAAGGTGCACACCGTGTGCGAAGGTCAGTATCGAACCCTCAGCTACGTTGGCAATCATCAGCCAGTTGTGGTCGATGAGCCACCTCATTTATTTGGCCAGGATACGGCTCCAGCTCCAGGCGAAGTCGTGTTGTCAGCTCTTGGCGGCTGTTTAGCCGTGGGTATCACTGCCGTCGCAACCTGGAAGCAAGTCAAGCTCTCTAAGCTCGAATTATTTTTAGAGGGCGATATTGGCAACCCCGCGGCTTGGGGCGCAGGTGGTGCAGAAATGGCGCCGCCTCAAATGGGCTTTCAGGCGATACGCGTCAAAGTGGTGATTGAGGGTGATGCTTCGCGCGAGCAACTTGATGAGATCGTGCGTCACGCCAACATGTATTCACCTGTCGCTAATTCAATGCGCAATCCAATTGGCTTTGAAATCGGGCTAGCCTAACCATTGCGTGATCTCGCTTCTGTCGCGCGTCAATGCAAGTTGAGTGAAGCGAGAGCAATCAATTGGGCTGTCATCCAAACTGGGCCAGTTCCGAGCAACATAGTCACTCGGCTTCTATTCAAAACGAGTGAAGCATGAACAACCAAGTCACTTTGAGTGTGTAACATGGATCCTACCGAAGCAAGTTTTGCATTGCTCCACGCATCGTCAAGCGATTTGCTGGCGCGCGTCAAACACATCTCTAGTGGCGACTTAGCCGGCGCGGCCTACAAGATCGATCACGAAGGCTTTTATCCCGCCGGCATTATGCAGACCTTAGGTCAGGCCGGTGCGTTTGGTGCGCATCTCGACCGCAATGGCCAACAGTTTGGCGTAGCCATCGACGCGATGCGCGAAATTGCACGCAACTGCGGTTCAACCGGATTTTTATCGTGGTGCCATGACGTCTGTGGCTTGTACATGGAACAGTCGGGTAACCCTGCGTTGATGGGGGCTGTCTTGGATGAACATGTCTGTGCGAATACCTTAGGCGGCACGGCACTTTCCAATCCCATGAAAACCTTTGCCGGCATTGAAAAAATGTTGTTGCGCGCCAAGCGTGTCGCAGGCGGCTATCGAGTCAGTGGTGCTTTGCCCTGGGTTAGTCACATTGGTCGCGGGCAATATTGTGGCGCGATTGCTGGGGTGTATCTGGATGATGGCAGTACCTCGCACGAAATTATGTTCTTGCTACGCTGTGACGAGGACGTAGTACTGAGACAATGCCCTGAATTTTCTGGCATGGAAGGCACGAGCACCTGGGGGATTCGTTTAGACGATTATTTTGTCAGTGAAGACGCGTTGATCGCCGACCCAGCTAAGCCGTTCATTGCGCGAGTCCGCGCAGCGTTCGTGTTGCTTCAAACCGGTTGGGCACTCGGGGTGACCCAAGGCAGTATTGAGTCGATGCTTGAGGTCGAGCCGCTATTAGGCCACGTCAATAAATTTTTAGATAACCGCCCTGACGAATTGCAGGCAGAACTTGATGACTTAAGTCAGCGTATTCAAACGCTTGCCTTGACTCCCTATGATGGTAGCGTCGACTATGTGATCAGCGTGCTGGATGCGCGAGCGCAGAGTGCCGAGCTTTCACTGCGTGCCTCACAGTCTGGGTTGTTGCATCAGGGCGCGCGTGGCTACATGATGAACACAGCCCCGCAACGCCGTATTCGTGAGGCGCACTTCGTAGCAATCGTGACGCCAGCGATCAAGCATTTGCGCTGGGAAATGGCGCGTTTGTCTAAGCAAGTGTTGCCTGCATGACGCAAGACCAAGACTGGAAACAGTTTATTTGTCGTGCCTGTGGTCTGATTTATGATGAGCAACTTGGCGATCCCGACAGTGGGATTGCTGCGGGCACACGATTTGCAGACATTCCGGATGACTGGGTCTGCCCCCTATGCGGTGTGGTCAAAGCCGACTTTGAGCCCTACGAGGCGGTGAGTGTCCGGCCGTTGGCTGGCAGCGCACCGTTTAAGCTCGCACGTGGCGTCGGTGTCGTGATTGTTGGCGCAGGTCATGCTGGCTGGGCTGCTGCCGAGGCAATGCGTGCCCAAGATCCCTTGGTGCCGATTACGCTCGTGACCGCTTGCGAAGGCGATCGCTACCTTAAGCCCGAACTCTCAATTGCGATGCGCCGTCATTCAAGTCGCGAATCACTTGTGCGTGAGACGGGCGTGGCGAGTGCTGCACGCCTGCACGTGCGGCTGATGAGTGAGACCTTTGCAGTAGGGCTATCACCAGCATTGCATCAGTTGCGCACCACCCGCGGTAATCTGCAATACTCCTCACTCATCTTGGCGCAAGGCGCGCGACCTGCGCTGCCTGAAGGGTTGCCGGCACACTTGTGCTGGAGAATTAATGATCTGGACGCATGGGTCAGGCTCAAGCGGCAGTTAGGTGATACGCCAAAGCGTATTGTCATCATCGGGGCAGGGATGGTGGGATGCGAACTGGCAGATGATTTTATAACTGCTGGCCATCACGTGACCTTGCTTGACGTGCAAAAAGCACCCTTAGCCGCGTTGTTGCCCGAACAGGCTTCTGAGCGTTTGCGCGCAGCACTTGAAGCTGCAGGCGTAAAGTTTTTGGGTGCAACGCAAGTTGCGGGGGTGACTCAATGCATCGGAGGCACGAAGTCTGTCGCGCTTGTTGATGCTCAGGCGATCGAGTGCGACGAAGTGGTTGCTGCGACAGGGTTGGTGACCGATACCCGCTTGGCGGTCGGCGCAAAACTGAACATTCACCGAGGCATTGTTGTTGACCCTTTGACGCTGCAGACGAGTGCAGAGGATGTATACGCACTTGGTGACTGTGTCAGTATTCATGGGATGCCTTGTCGGTTCATCGAACCGATCTCAAAACAGGCGCATGCCATTGCTAGCGCAATTGCCGGTCATGTCGATGCCCCGTATCTGCACAGCGCCCCAGTGATACGCTTAAAAACACATTCTTTGCCAGTCGTGTTGCATGGGCTCCCCGTTTCTCATGGTCAGTGGTGCGTGGTGTCAGACACGGCAAAACAGCTCAAAATGACTCAACAATTAGACGGCGTTGATTGTTGTACGCTTGAACTTGGCTGAGGTCTCGCTCAAGCCATTAAAAATACGGCTTTGCGAAAGCGTTCAAATTGAGTATCGTAGGGTATGCCAAGGGCGGCTATCGTGCGCAAAGGGTTGCGAGATCCCCATCGATGTTTGTGCTGCGTAGCCATCCCTTACTGAGGATCTAAATAAAACAAACGGAGACTTTCAATGAGATTTAGTATTCAACATGCAAAAGACAAGCCCTTTTCGCACGACGGTTTGCGCGAATATTTTGATTATCGCGATTTAGGTATTTATGACTCAACCGATAAAAAGGTGGTCGCTCATGTGATAAAGGCCAGTAAAGGTAGCAACGCGCATGGCGATTGGCATTGCCACGAAGTTGAATTTCAGTTTGTGTTTGTTTTAAAAGGCTGGGCAATCTTTGAATACGAAGGCCACGGCACCCACAAGCTCGAGGCGGGCACGTGTGTGCATCAGGCCCCTGGCATCCGCCATCGTGAAATTGAACACTCTGACGATTTTGAAACCCTTGAGTTGATATTGCCGGGTGATTTCAAAACAATTCAACTGCCTTGAATTGACAGATGCATTTGGTTGGATCGTCACAATACAGTGACGTTCAACTGAACAATTCATCGGCTTTGAATGAAAATATTCAATCGCTGTGATTGAATTGAAGCCTGTTACTTGAACGCTTCTTCAAACTGCATCTCTTGGCTAAACAGTCGCGCGCTTGCTTGATACCCCGCGACGGTGAGGTGTATTAAATCGCGTGCCATCAGTGGCGGACTTTGTTTAAGCCAAGCGTACGAGCCGCCTGGTCCGCCCATCGCTCGCTGCCAGTCCCAAAAACTGCAGCTTTGCTGTGTGGCAATAATTTGTTGAATGTGGCTGATTTGCTCATGAATGCGTGCATAAACAAGCAGCTCTTTTGTCAGTGCGGGTGTGTGTGTGCCCTGCGATGTATCTTTTTGAGTATTGACACGTGGCCTTGAATTTTTAGACCGTGCAATCAGTGTGCCGCGATCCGTTGGGCCGAGTAACACGCAGACAGCATTGGGGTAAATGCGTCGTAAATTTTGTAGGCTGGCAGTCAAATCATTTTCGTAAGTCACTGGATCAAAGGGTTTTTGATTGCCTTCGTTCGTGCCGTATTGAAGCAACACTACGTCGTAGGACGTTTGATTGCCAAGCGCCTTAAAGTATTCAGGGTCGATAAGCTTCCAGCTGCGCGCCGTCGCACCCGGAATAGCAAGCGTATCGAAATACAGTCGCGCTTGCTCAGCATACGCCGGCACAAAACCTTCAAGGCTGAACGAGCCTTTGACGAGTCGTAATTTCAGGGTTGACACCAATCCCCCTTCAGCTTGAATTTTCAGAGCGCCTCTTTCATTGAGTTTAAGCTCAACCAATTGCTCAGGTAACTGATCAATCGTGATGCCGAGCGTGGTCGGGGTTGCGCTGGCGGCATAAAGAATATCGAGTCCGCGTAGATTAGGTTGTTGCCCTTGTGTTCTAAAGTCAACCCATTGGTAGCTGTTGTTGACGGCTGTGTTGAGGCGCGCCATCCCGCGTGAAAACTTTACGCCTTCTTGTCCACCGACATAGGCGAGATCGTATTTCCAGCCTTGCCCTTGACATTGCTTTCGAAGTGGCAAGCGCACCCCGCCGCGCGCGAGCGTTGGCGGAATAAAAAGCGGCAGCACCTTATCTTTTGGCAGGTTGACCGATTGAATCAATTCTTCGGCAAAAAAGTTGGCTGCGGCATGGCTATCACCCCAAAGTCCAATATGCAGCGGACGCGATTGAGGTAGCTTTGCAAAAACACCGCGCGAGCCCTCGGGCAATGTGGGTGAGTGGGGTAGAGATTTAATAAGTTCAAGTAAGAGATCCTCTTCGGGGATTTCGTACAGATCTTCGAGCGGCGTCGGGTTTGCGGCGGGGCGCGATACCGGTTTGTTAGTTAGACATTGAAGGTCTGGCGCGGCTTGCCCCGCTTGAAAGGTGAGACTTTGCGCGGGCAGGTTGGTTGCAATACTCATTAAAAGTACGCTCAGACACGTGGCGATTAAACAAGTGCGCGGCGTTGTGCAACCGCTTGAGTACGTTTTCTGCATCAGAGTTTTCGCTTTAAGCGCCGTCTTTTAAGGCGAGGTCGCCGACGGCTTGGCTTGCTTCTTAATTAACTCATATAAACGTGCACTAATTAAGCGCAGACCAGCTTGGGTGAAATGGATGCCGTCGTCTGCCCGAAGCATGACTTGCCCTTTGCCAGGTTCATCGATAAATTTTTTAAAAGGTTCGTCCAGGCCACCTAAAAAATCTTCGGTTGAAAGATAATCAAAATTAAAGAGACTGGCCTGTTCTTTGAAGATTTTGTTTTGTACGACTGCACCGCGTTTCACGCGATCTTCTTTCATATTTGGTAAGCCAATCCAAATTACATGTACTTTTTTATCTTGCGCAAACTGCATCACCTCAATGACACGGTCACGGTATTTGTCTTCCCACTCGGGTGTACCAAAGGCAAAGCGTTTGGCGCCTTCATAAATATCCCAAGGGTCATTGGGCCCTAGAAAAACTGCAATCAGTTCAAATCCACGGTTAAGCGTTTCGTCTTTGATTTTTGTAGGCCAGTCAAAATAGCGACGCACGGTCAGGCCGGTGCTTTGTGCGCTTAAGTCAACGAAGATACCTTTGGGGTTTTCTTTACGCAACTGGTTGATGACCAAGGGCGCCACGCCTTGCATCATCGAATCACCAGCAAACAGCACCTTGGGAAGTGCGGTGGGTGCCGTCTCTTTGCTCGTTGAGGTCGTTGCACTCGAGACCGCCGCCACGGGGGCAGTAGAACTTTTCGGCAGAACAGTCGCAGTTGGGGCTGGAGTCTGAGTAGGGGTAGGGGACAAAGGCGGAGCAGTTGGTGCGGACGGAGCTTTAGCGGGAGCAGCAACAAGAGCAGGTGCAACAGCAACAGGTGCAACAGCAACAGGTGCAACAGCAACAGGTGCAATAGCAACAGGTGCAATAGCAACAGGTGCAACAGCAACAGGTGCAATAGCAACAGATGCAACAGGAGCAGGTGCAACAGGAGCAGGTGCAGTAGGAGCAGATGCAACAGGTACGGGTGCAACAGCAACAGGTGCAGTAGGAACAGATGCAACAGGTACGGGTGCAACAGCAACAGGAGCAGGTGCAACAGGAGCAGGTGCAACAGGTGCAACAGGCGCAGGAACAGCGGATGCTGTTGCAGGGGTGTCGTGGGCAATTTCTGTTTTTGGCGTGGCCGCCGTTGATACCGCATTCACTTTTGCGGTGAGTTTTGGTAAATCCAAGCTACTGTTATGTTGTGCTGAGCCTTGAAACTGAGTCAGCTTAGTATTGATAAATTGTTGAGCATTGGCGATGAGCGCCTGCGTTTGATGCGACACGAAAAATGCGCGCTCTGGGAGGGTGGCGCTTAGGGTGATGTGATAACGCGAGCTAAGGTATCGATCGAAAGAATCAAGCCATAACAGCGTGTTGAGTAACACGACCGCGAGCAAAAAAAGATAAACCGGGCGTTGAGTTTTACGCATATCAAAAACGATAATAAATAAAGCCGGGCACGCCGCTCGGGCCTAACAAAATTGCGATAAAGGCCAGGACGCTCACTAAAAATGTCATTGAAATCCAATTGAGCGCAGTGAGTCGCTGCACACAGGCTTGCTCGATGCGTTGAGCCCGTGCGCTTAAATAAAAGAAAATGGCAATAAAAACCGCGAGTAGTGCGTGTTGAAGTTCAGGCGCGCCCAGGCCATTGGCCAGCGCCGCAAGTAGTTGCAAGGCAGCTTCATTATTGTCGGCTCTAAAGAATACCCACGCCAAAGCAATGTAAGAGAGCGTGAAGAAGCGCGCGACGGCAACTGGCATCGCTTGATCTTTACCAAGCGCTTTGTCGTAAAGGTTGACGAACACGACGCCTAGTCCGTGTAAAGTGCCCCAAACAATAAAGGTAGAGTTTGCGCCGTGCCAAAGGCCGCTGATCACCATCGCCACCAAGATATTGAACTGTGTGCGCGAAAGGCCCTTACGGTTGCCACCTAAGGGAATGTAGATGTAATCACGGATAAAGCTCGAGAGCGACATGTGCCAGTGCCGCCAAAACTCTTGCAGATTGATGGCTAAGTAAGGTTGCTTAAAATTGACGGGAAGACTAAACCCCAATAGCAATGCCAGCCCTGTCACGATCAGGGTGTAGCCGGCAAAGTCTAAAAAAATCTGTAACGAATAGCCTACGATGGCGGCAAGTGACGTCACAAATGTTTGAGCGTCTGGATACTTAAACGCCTCATCGACAAAGGTACTCGCGAGCCACGAGGCAAAGACCATTTTTTGAAATAGCCCCAGCAAGATGTAGTAAATCGCTTTCTGCGTTTGACGGGGTAGGCCGATGTCTGGGCTGTCAAGTTGTGCAAAAAATTCACGTGCGCGCATGATCGGCCCTGCAAACAAGGTCGGCCAAAAAGATAGAAATAAAAGAAGATGAACGAAGGAGGTGCGTGGCGGTTTACTTTCGTACTGCCAAACCAGATAAGTCACTGCCTGGAAGGTGAAAAACGAAATCCCCGCGGGCGCTACGATATCAATGACGGGTAGCAACGCCTGTAGCCCGATGTTGGGCATCAGGGCCCCCAGCATCTGACGTACAAATTCGTAATATTTACTGGTGAGCAGCAAGACCAGACTCACCAGTACGCTGATCGCGAACCAGAGCTTGCGACCGGGGTTGGTTGTACAGGACTGCACCCAGTGACCCGCCAGCCAGATATAAGTGCTGAAGACCAACAAGATGCAGGCGAACTGAACCGACCAGGTTGCGTAAAGCGCGTACCCGGATATCGTTAAAAACCCAAGTTGGAGGGAGCGATGGCGGC
>JBIIWK010000186.1:0-6697 GCA_044338955.1 Burkholderiaceae bacterium | reverse complement strand
ATGTATGGCACGCACGAAAGCGGCATGCTTGCGGCCGAATGCGAACACCAAACTGGCATGCATGTGATGGAAGACGCCTTCATCCTCGAGATGGCAGACCCAGAGACTGGAACAATTTTGCCTGATGGCGAAAAAGGCACCACGTACATCACGACACTCTACAAATATGGCGCGCCGCAGATCCGTTTTAATGTCAACGACATTTCGGCCTTTCACACGACCACCTGCCCCTGTGGCAATACCTCGCGACGGCTCAAGCGTATTTTTGGTCGCAACGACAATATGGTGAAATTGCGTGGGGTCAATGTGTTTCCAGAAGCCGTTGGTGCTGCGGTGCTTGAAGACAAGCGTCTGAATGGTGAATACTTTTGCTTTGTCGATCGGGTGGGCGAAGCGTTGACTGACCACATGGATGTTTGGGTTGAGGTGATTGACCCAACGGCCGACTTGGCGGGCTTGCGCGAAGATCTTGAACGGCGCATGAAAGAGGTGCTCAGCCTGAAGGTTCAGATCACGCCAGTTAAAAAAGGCGATCTGGATACATACACTCTGACTTCACAGAGCTCGAAGGTTAAGCGTCTACTAGATCGAAGGCACTAACGGTTGACAGAGCTTTGCGCCGAGGTAAGCACCCAGCGCTTAGCTCGCAGCAAAGAAACTTTTACACGACAATAAAATAATCTCAGTATCCCTTGCATGACGGTTTTAAAAAAATCGGTATGCTTTGCACTACAGTCTTTAGATAGTCGGTATGATCATTGGAGTCACATAGTTGAATCAGACATCTAACAAGTTGAATCAGACAACTCGCAGAGCTATTACAAAGAGGTCACTCTATGCGCACAATTCTTTCACTGCTTGCTTTGCTAGCCTTGCAGCTGCAACCAGTCTGGGCGGCTGAGCCGATGAAATGGGTCACGAGCTGGGCGGCATCCATCCAAGGCCCCTACCCAACGGGCAACCCCTCTGCACAGCCAAACATGCATGTGGTGTTTCCAGCACCCGCCATGGGCGCGCGTAATCAATCGTTTCGCTTAATGGTCAAACCAGGTGTTTGGGGCGAGCAAGCACGCATTCGTTTGTCGAATGTGCTTGGTACACAACCCGTCACGTTTTCTGACGTCTATGTGGGCCTGCAGCTAGGCAGCGCCGAACTTGTCCGCGGCACGAACAAAGCGCTCACCTTTTCAGGCAATCAGGCTGTCACCGTGCAACCCGGCGACTCGGTCTGGAGCGATTCAGTCACCTTACCCTTTGTCACCGCCAACAATCACGATCTGTTAGACGGTCGCAAGCTTGCGGTCAGTTTTCATATCCCTGAAGCAAGCGGCCCAATGACTTGGCACGCCAAGGCGCTACAGACCTCGTACGTCACCCTGCCGGGGTCGGGCGTACAAACACACGATGAGCGCGAAACAAATTTTCCGTATTCCACTGCGTCTTGGTTTTTCTTAGATGCTGTTGATATGCGAGCGCCCGCCGATACAAAAGTGGTCGTGGCGTTTGGCGATTCAATTTCTGACGGTACGTTCTCGACCATGAACGGCGACGATCGCTGGCCTGACGTCTTAGCCCGACGCCTGCGTCATCAATACGGCAACAAAGTTGTGGTGCTCAATGCCGGCATTGGCGGCAACCAGATCGCTGGGCCCGCTGACTATTCGCCCATTAAACCGTTTGCGGGCGGCCCCTCGTCTTCGATGCGCCTCGAGCGTGATGTGATGCAGCTCTCGGGCGTCACCAGCATGATTTGGCTTGAAGGCATCAACGACTTCAGCAAAAATGGCATGGCGTCGACTGCCAGAGTCATTGCGCAAATGAGTGATGGGGTCAAACGCCTAAATGCGGCTGGGATTCGGGTGCTTGGTGCCACGGTGGGTACTGCGTTAGGCAGCACCAGTGCCGCACACGGGTTTCCTGAGCAAGATGAAAAGCGCAAAGTCTTAAATACTTTCATTCGGTCTTCGCCCATTTTTGCCGGAGTGATCGACTTTGACGTCGTGACACTTGACGTCGAAACGGGGCAAATGAAGCCTGAATACGTACCCGACAGCACCGTCGGGGGGCCCGGCGACCGCTTACACCCCAATCGGGCTGGTTACCATGCCATGGGTGATGCCATTGACCTCACCACGCTGGTGGCAACCAATCGCTCAAAACAAAAGAATTGACCCGTAGCACGCCAAAAAACTAAATATTTCTTTATTTTTGGCCCATCGATCGGAAAGGCTTGAAGCCAACGGCGCACACTATTTTGGGCTGTGTCGCCTTGAAACTTCTTTGCCCCGCCAGCGGTCAAAAATACATCTATCTGCTGGGGCTTGCCTACTCTATACTGCGACACTTCACAGACTAGTGGAAAATACCTATTTTTCACTCGGTCTAAATTCGTGTTGCCTACTGAATTCTTATCTTTAAAAAGCTTAGCTTGGGTACTTCAGGATGTGGATAGTTAGAACTGCACTAGAGAAACCTTACACGTTTATCGTGATGGCGATTCTCATCCTGATCACGACGCCACTCGCAGTGATGCGCACCCCTGTTGATGTCCTGCCCGAGATCAATATCCCCGTCATCAGTGTGATCTGGAACTACAACGGCCTATCAGCCCAGCAGATGGGCAATCGCATCACCCAGACACACGAGCGTTCGCTTACGACCACCGTCAATGACATCGAACACGTCGAATCGCAGTCATTGGGTGGCATCGCGATCATCAAAATATTTTTTCAGCCAAAGGCCAATATCCAAACGGCGATCGCGCAGGTCGTTTCAGTGTCTCAAGCGGTGTTGCGCCAGATGCCGCCCGGCATTACGCCGCCCCTGATCATTAAGTACACCGCTTCGTCAGTACCCGTGATTCAACTAGGTATGTCTAGTACTGTTCTGGCTGAAAAAGAATTATTCGATGCAGCCATCAATATTCTGCGACCACAACTTATTACGATCCCAGGTCTTGCCATGCCGTTTCCCTACGGCGGCAAGGTACGTGCCGTATCGGTAGATATCGACCCACAAGCCTTGCTTGCTAAGGGGATGACCTCGTCCGACATCATCAACGCCATTACCACGCAAAACCTGACGCTACCCGCAGGCACGACAAAAATTGGTGATACTGAATTTAATGTGTCGCTGAACTCGTCTCCGCCCAGCATCGCAGAACTCAACAACATTCCGGTGCGAACCGTCAACGGCGCCACTACTTTTTTACGTGAAGTTGCGCACGTGCGCGATGGGTTTTCACCCCAAATCAATATTGTTCGGCAAGACGGCCAGCGTGGCTTGCTGCTCACAGCACTGAAAAATGGCGGTGCCTCAACGCTGGATGTCGTCAACGCGGTAAAAGCAAAACTACCTTCGTTATTACCTTTGCTACCTGAGGGGATCGAGGTCAGACTCTTAGCTGACCAATCGATCTTCGTCAAAGAAGCGATTGCTGCCGTCATTCACGAGGCACTCATCGCTGGGGTGCTGACAGCACTTATGTTGCTGCTGTTTTTGGGCAATTGGCGCAGCACCCTGATTATTGCCATTTCGATTCCGCTCTCGATTTTCACCTCGCTGATTGCGCTGTATTTGCTGGGTGAAACGATCAACATTATGACGCTGGGTGGCTTGGCACTTGCAGTCGGGATTCTGGTCGATGACGCTACAGTCACGCTCGAGAACATCGAACGACATCAGCATATGGGCAAAGGGCTGTACGAAGCGATTATGGACGGCGCAGGCGAAATCGCTGTACCGACTTTTGTCTCGACGCTCTGTATTTGCATTGTGTTTGTGCCGATGTTCTTTTTAGGCGGTGTCGCAAAGTACCTCTTTGTACCGCTTGCCGAGGCCGTGATCTTTGCGATGCTAGCCTCGTACCTCTTATCGCGCACTCTGGTGCCGACCATGGCATATCTGTTGTTTAAGCGTGCGACAAGCCAAGGGCTGATCGATCGGGCCATCTACGCCGTACATGTTCGTTTTAATAATCGCTTCGAAAAGTTTCGTACGGCTTACGTGCTGTTACTGAGCAACTTACTGACCCATCGCAAACAGTTCATCTTTGGTTTTCTGTTCTTTTGTCTTGGGTCATGTGGCATCTTTGCGTTGCTCGGGCGAGATTTGTTTCCGCTTGTCGACACCGGTGAAATCAAGCTTCACCTGCGCGCGCCTAGTGGCACTCGCGTTGAACGTACGGCTATCATTGCTGACGAAGTGCAAACAGTCATTCGCAAAGTGATTCCAGAAAAAGATCTAGCAGGCATCTTAGACAACGTCGGCCTGCCAAATAGCGGCATCAATCTTTCTTACAGCAGCTCGGGCACAATCGGTGCCTTTGATGCCGACATCATGATCAAGCTTAAGCCGGGTCACCGACCGAGCGAATACTATATGGAAGCTCTCTTACCAGAACTGCGCAAAAATTTTCCGGATGTTGAGTTCTTCTACCAACCCGCTGACCTGGTGACGCAGATTTTGAATTTCGGCATCCCCGCCGCTATTGATGTTCAGATTGTTGGGGCCAATTACGCGGCCAATCAACAGTTTGCCAGCAAGCTGGTGACTAAAATTGCCGGCGTCAGGGGCGCGGCCGACGTGCACATTCATCAGCGCCTTGACAAGCCTGCGATTGCGCTTAAGATGGATCGCACTCGTATGCAAAGCCTGAACCTGACCCCTGCGGATCTGGCACAAAATGTACTGCTGCCACTGTCGGGCAGTGCTCAAACTACACCTTCCTTCTGGCTCAATCCCAATAACAACATCAATTACGCAATTCAGGTGCAAGCCCCTCAGTCAAAGATTGAGTCGCTGGATGATCTCTTACGTCTGCCGGTCGGCCCGTCAAATGCTGCCGCCTCAAGTGCTTTAGCGGCCGCCAATGCCGCGAGCGGGCGCAGCACTCAGTTGCTGGGTAACTTAGTCACGGTATCGCCTACGGCAGAATTCGCGATTTTGACGCGCTATAACATCCAGCCCTCAATCGATATCTATGCCAACGTGCGCGGTCGTGATCTGGCAGGCGTGGCGAGCGACATTCAAAAAATTATGGATGCGGGGCAAGCAGACCTACCGCGCGGTAGCCGGATGGTCATGCGCGGTCAAGTCGAGACGATGAAAAATTCGTACACAGGCCTAGGCCTTGGTTTGCTGGCGGCGATCGTGTTGGTCTACCTGCTGATCGTGGTGAACTTCCAATCTTGGTTAGATCCGTTCATCGTCGTGGCCGGTCTGATTGCCGCGCTGGCCGGGATTGCCTGGATGCTGATCTTGACAGCCACCAACCTAAGCGTACCGGCGCTCACGGGTGCAATTATGACGATGGGTGTCGCAACGGCCAACAGCGTGTTAGTGATCTCGTTTGCCCGCCAACGCTTAGCCGATGGCCTGCCTGCTTTATCTGCTGCACTTGAGGCAGGCGCAACACGTTTGCGGCCTGTGTTAATGACAGCTTTAGCGATGATTCTTGGAATGGTCCCGATTGCCATCGGTATCGGGGAAGGTTCAGAGCAGAATGCACCATTAGGCCGCGCGGTGATCGGCGGCTTACTATTCGCCACCGTTTCAACCTTGTTTTTTGTGCCGGTTCTTTTTGCGTCCTTTCATCGAATGCTGGCGCTACGCAACGACCAACGAAGAGCACTCACATGACAGAAGAACGCCACGCCCATCAGGGCTTGCCTGAGTTTCATCAACACGGACCCGATCATGACCTGAGCCGCGCCCGAGTGGTGAAGAAGACAAAACTATTTGTCGTTGTGCTTTTGTTGCTGTTGGGCTTTGGCTTGGCCAAGACCTTGTTTACCCGCTGGTCTTACGGCGACGTGCTTGCTCAACGAGCAGAACAAAACACCCTCATGCATGTGCTGGTCACCAAACCGGCACCGCCCGCCGCGAATAGCCCAAACAGCAGGCTCGTACTACCGGGCACCTTGCTTGGCATCCATGAAGCCCAAATTTACTCACGCGTAAATGGCTACGTCAAACAGTGGCTCAAAGATATCGGAGACACGGCAAAAAAGGGCGAAACACTCGCGATTTTGGATATCCCCGAAGTCAATAAGCAGGTCGAAGAAGCGACCGCAAATTTTCAATTAGCCAAGACAGCATTCGAGCGCTGGAAGCGCCTGCGCGCTGAAGACGCGGTATCGCAACAAGAGCTTGATGAAAAAACCGCGCTCTTCAGACAAACAGAAGCTGTCTTAAAGCGCCTGCGCGATCTGCAAAGTTTTGGCACCGTGGTGGCCCCGTTTGATGGCACGGTCACCCGGCGCAACGTCAATATGGGCGATTTGGTAAATGCCGGCAATGTTGGCACGGCTCAATCAATGTTTACCATGGCCAATGTCGACAAGTTGCACGTCTATGTATATTTGCCCCAAGATCGCGTTGGGCAGATCAAAGTCGGCGACGAAGTGTTAATCCGTCAAAATAGTGCACCCGACAAACCAGTCAAAGGACGTATTGCGCGCACCGCAGGCGCAATTGATACGGCGACTCGCTCGCTACAAGTGGACATCGAAGTCCCCAACGAAGGGCGTGTGCTGATGCCTGGCGCCTACATCGAAGCGACGTTGAATATCGCGATGGGTAACCAGTTAATTATTCCGACAAACGCCTTGATTTTTGGGGCTGGCGGCCCGTTTGTGGCCACCGTCAAAGACAATAAGATTTTGAAGAAAAAGGTTTCACTCGGCATCGATTATGG
>JBIIWK010000184.1:0-6751 GCA_044338955.1 Burkholderiaceae bacterium | reverse complement strand
TGTTATTGGTTTGGCCAACGCCACCGATATTTTTGTGACGGCACGCCGCTTTGATGCGCACGATGCCTTGCGCATGGGTTTTGTATCGCGTGTGTGCAAGGGTGACGAGATCGATGCCGTGATCGCTGAATACACCAAGCTGATTGCTGAAAATGCACCGTTAACCGTGGCTGCCAGCAAGTTCAATATTCGTCAGGTGTGTGCGCAGCCAGATGAGCAAGACCTTGAGCGCGCTGTTGAGATGGTGAAAGCATGTTTTGCCAGCGACGATTTCAAAGAAGGTCGTGCTGCATTCTTAGAAAAACGTCCTGCACAGTTCAAAGGTCGTTAAGACTAGGATCAGGCCTGCATGCAGGCCTGATCTTTGAGTAGCAGGGCATACTCAGCAGGGCTCACCCCCCATGCGCTTAAGACCTCTTTCGTATGTTGGCCCAGTTGCGGTGCCGCACTCAGTGAGGGGCTGTTGGTGCCATTAAATAAAATGGGTAAACCCAACGAGCGTATTGACCCACCGTTCGCGTCTTGCGCGTCGACTACCATGTTCAGCGCTTGCGTTTGTGGATGATTGAGCGCCTCAGCCACGTTTTGTACGGGCCCACAAGGTACGCCAGTGGCTAATAATTTTTCTTCCCAGTGCGCGCGCGTGTGCGTGCGAAGCACTTCGTTCATCAAGGCCTCAAGTGCAGGGCGATGATCCAGTCGATTTTTGCTTGAGTTAAAACGCGCGTCGTCATCCCACTGAGGCCTTTCAAGCACCTCAATCAGTTTTTTCCAGATCGTCGCATTGCCTCCACCAATCGCGAGTTCGCCATCGGCACACGCAAAGGTTTGATACGGCGCGATTAAAGGGTGGGCAGTCCCTAAGCGTTTTGGCATCGCACCGCTCGCAAAAAACAAAGCAGCCTGCCAATAGAGTTGCTGCATCGAGGCTTGCAGCAACGAGGTCTGTACCCACTGCCCCTGGCCGGTACGTAGACGATAGATATAGGCGCTGAGGGTACCAAGTGCCGCCAGCACGCCAGAGTTGATGTCTGCTGTTGGCACGCCCGGTTTGACTGAACCACCGCCTTCTTCGCCCGTGACGCTAATCAAACCACTGAAGGCTTGCAACACTAAATCAAAGCCGCCACGATCGCTCAGTGGCCCGATCGAGCCATATCCGCTGACAGACACCACAATCAACTTTGGATTGGCTTTAATCAGGTCTTCGGGGGCGAGTCCTAGGCGCTTAAGAGCGCCCGGGCGATAGTTTTCGGTAACGACATCGGCCTGTTGCACCATCTTCAACAAGGTTTCGCGGCCAAGTTTTGATTTTAGATTCAGTGCTACAGATTTTTTACCGCGATTGATCATCTGAAAAGACGCAGGCATCGTATTTGCAGCACCTGCGCTACTAAACGCTCGGGCATCATCACCCCCAGGAAACTTCTCGATCTTGATAACCTCGGCGCCAAGATCACCCAGCATAAGGCCGCAGATGGGGCCCGCCATAATTTGTGACAGCTCAAGTACGCGCATGCCCGCCAGAGGCTTGGTCGGGTCGGGTCGGGCAGCGCTCATTCAGGTTTCATCCCAGTCGACTGAACGATCTGACGCGAGACTTTGTAATCGGCATCAATGAATTTTTTGAATTCTTGGGCGTTCATCTGACCCACTTCGCCGCCCAGGCTCGCGACCTTAGCTGTAACAGCGGGGTCGGCGAGCACTTTCATGACGGCCTGACTTAAAGTGTTGGCCTGAGTATTGGTGGTGCCTTTGGGCGCCATCAAGCCAATAAAAGTCAGATGTTCGAATTTAGGTAAACCAAATTCGGCAACGGTTGCAATCGCCTCAGCGCCGGGCCAGCGTTTGCTTGATGTGACCGCCAACGGGCGAATCCTGCCCGATTTGATCATCGGCATCGCCGCCACCAGCGAAGACAGCACCACCGGAATCTGACCACCCGCCAAGTCGGTAAGCGATGGACCCGAGCCACGATAGGGCGCATGGGCAAGTTTGATCCCCGCGGCCTGGTTTAAGAGTTCGCCCGCAATATGACTGGGTGTACCGATCCCCGCGCTGCCATAGGTGATCGCATCGGGTCGTTTTTTTGCATCGGCAAGTAATTGATCCAAGGTCTGATACGGCGAGTTCGCGGGCACCACGATAACGCTTGGGCCCCACATCAAATCCGCGATCGGCACCAAGTCATCAATACTGTACCCGGCGTCAGCAAACAGTGTGGGGTTAATGGTGTGGTTATTCGCGGTCACAAGCAAGGTCAGCCCGTCGGCCGTAGCCTTGGCAACAAGTTGAGTGGCAAGATTGCCCCCCGCGCCAGGTTTGTTCTCAACTACCGTGACGGTGTTGAGCAACGGCCCTAGTTTTTCGCCGACCATACGCGCCATGGCGTCAGCGCTTCCACCCGGGGCAACGATGACAATAATTCTCAGCGGGCCCTCTGCTGCTTGCAGTAGCGGGCCCCACGCCACCAAGGCCAGTGTGGCGACCCTTAGCGCAAAACGCAGTAAGGCGGCCCGCATTATTGCGCGCGCTTCGGAAATTGCATCAATAAAACAGAGGCGCCCGTGCTGCCTGCGGTGATCGTGGGGGCTGGCTCAGTGGGGTCGACAAAGAGTAAGGCCTGCTTGCCACCCAGATGCTCATTGAGATGGCACTCGCCGCTCATGACCATCCAGTATTGCCCGCGCCCTTCGCTTGGCGCGGGGCCTGCGATCTGTTGACCAGGCGCAGCATGGTACAGCGTTGCGCCCAACCCATCGGCCTCGAAGGGCACAACAGTGTGCTCAGCAACGGCAGTGAGGTTTTTAGGGCCTTCGGCTTCGCCCATTAACGCAGGAATCAAACCCAAGCCATGGCGATAGTCTTTGGTGCGGCCTTTCAGGCCTTCTTTGTAGTCGGGCATCCAGCGTGCACCTGGATCCCAGCCATTGCGTAAGGTGTAGTACTCCACGCCAGCGTCGGCCGCATGAATCGGTGCATAGGGCGTAAAGCCCATTGCGTAATGTACGGTCAGGCCTTCGATCGGCTTGATCCCAAACTTGCCACCACCGGCCACAAAAACTTGAAACTGATCGGCTTGATGGTAATGACCCGGAATCGACATATTGGCCGCTTGCTGAACTAAAAAAGCGATCGGCTCAAGCGGGGGTGGAAACGCCTCGGCCGAGCGCGCTGGTAAACCGGTGGCTTTGCGTTCAACCGAGTTCACGCCAATACACGAAGACACATGCGTGATCGTGCCGTTGGGCAGTTTGTTGTAGTGGCGGTTTGCGAGCGCGTGCTCGCGGGTGGCGAAGGATGGCATGTCGGACAATCCCAAAAAATTTCTGGTTAATAATCTTATTTGCCTGAATCTTACTCGTCTGGCACGCCTGCTGTCGACCGAGACGGCAATATTTAGCTCGAAATAGGCAGTTTCGCGTTAGACTTTACCCAAACCCAGACGATCAACCCACGGAGACTTAACCTATGAAACTACTTCGATCCATTGCGCTCACCAGCGCCTGTCTTGTGGCGCTATCGTTCTCGACCCTGACTCAGGCTCAAGGCTCCTATCCTGACAAACCGATTTCGATCTGGGTTGGGTTTCCACCTGGCACCTCAACCGACTCAATCGGTCGAATTTTGTCCGACAAGATGAGCAAAGATCTTGGTCAGCCAATCATCATCAAAAATAAGCCAGGTGTCGGCGGCACCTTAGCTCCCGCTGAGGTCGCTAAGTCGCAGCCAGATGGCTACACCTTGCTATTAAGTGCCACCGCGCCGATGGGCACTGCGGCGCATTTGATGAAAAACCTGCCATATTCGCCACTCACTGATTTTGCTCCGATTGGTCAAACTTCGTGGTTGCCTTTTTTGCTGGTCACCAACAAAACCAAAGGGCTCGATACGTTTGAAAAATATATCGCCTATGCGAAGGCCAATCCAGATGCTCTGACTTATGCCTCGATTGGCAACGGCACAACGAGCCATCTTGTGATGTTGATGATGTTGAACAAAGCCGGGATCAAGATGGTGCACGTGCCTTATCAAGGCAGCACCCAATCGCAGGCCGACGTGATCGGCGGTAACGTGGACGCCACCTTTGACACGATGGTGACGGTGTATCCGCATGTGGTGTCGGGGCGGCTAAATGCGTTGGCAGTCAGCACTACCAAGCGCACGGCGATGGATCCCAATGTGCCCACCATTGAAGAGAAAGGGCTTGGCGAGTTCAATCTAGGCGCCTGGATTGGCCTGTTCGCGGTGAAAGACACACCTAAGCCAATCATTGATAAACTGCACGGCGCGTTAAATCGTGCGTTGGCCGACCCAGAAATCAACCGCAAGCTTGTAGGCTTAGGCACCGAGGTTGTGGTCAGCGAAACCCCGGCCGCGTTTGGCCAGTTTGTTGCTAAAAATTACAAGCTGTGGGGCGAGATGGTTGAGATCTCTGGGCTTGAAAAGAAGTGATCGTCACGATGTACCTTTTACTCAGGAGTTTTCATGTTGTTGCGTAAAGTCTGTCGTTTGTTTGTGTTGCTAACCGCTGTGGCTGTGTTTGGTTTTTCTACGGCAGTGCGCGCCGAAGGCAGGGCTGCGCTTGAGCGTAGTTCTCAGGCTGCTTTGAAGTCGTTGATCGCGCAAGATCCAGTGGCACGTGATCTCAGCCAGCGCGCAGTCGCAGTATTAGTGTTTCCGGATGTAAAGAAAGCCGGCTTAATTGTGGGCGGGCAGTTTGGCGAGGGTGTTTTGTGGCGCGGTGGTAAGCCCGCAGCGTACTACAACACCGGTGGTGCCTCGTATGGTTTTCAGGCGGGTGTGCAAGAGTATGGCTACGCCATGTTCTTTATGAAAGAAAGCGCCTTAAACGCATTGGACGCCACGCAAGGTTTTGAAGTGGGTGTGGGCCCAAGCATCGTGATCATCGATCAAGGTAAAGGCGTTTCGCACACCACCACCACAATGCAAGATGATATCTATGCGTTTGTATTTAACCAAAAAGGCTTGATGGCAGGTATTGGAATCCAAGGTAACAAAATCACGAAAATTAATAAGTGAGAGTGTTTCTCATGAACACTTGCCCGCGCCTGCGCTGCGCTAACTCGAAGGGTTTACAGTGACAGTGCCTGCACTTAAGTTGCCGGCGCTGCCGGTAGGCCGGCATTATCGTTTTCACACGATGGCCAAGCCCTCGGGTGCCGAGTGCAATATCGATTGCGATTACTGCTTTTATTTGCATAAGACTGAACTGCTCGAGCAACCCAAGCATGCGCGCATGGATGCTGCCACGCTTGAACAGTACATTCGGCAATACATCGAAAGCCAAACCGGCGAGCAAGTCGTGTTTTCGTGGCAGGGCGGTGAGCCCACCTTGTTGGGCTTGCCGTTTTATCAGCAAGTGGTGGCATTGCAAGCGAAGTACGCAAAGCCTAATCAAAAAATAGAAAACGATTTGCAAACTAATGGCATCGCCCTTGATGCCGATTGGGTGCGGTTTTTAAAACAGAATAATTTTCATGTGGGCTTGTCGATCGATGGGCCGCGTGAGTTGCACGACGCCTATCGCAAAACCAACAACGGTAAACCCACGTTTGATTACGTGATGAATGCGGCAAAGCGCTTGGTAGATGCTGACGTATCATTTGCAGCGTTATGCGTAGTGAATCGTCGCAATGCGCTGCATCCTAAAGAGGTGTATCGGTTTTTAGCCGACGAGGTGGGTACTTGGCGGGTGCAATTCAATCCTGCCGTTGAGCCACGTGCGTTTAAGCAAGCTGCGCCAGCCAAAATGGATTTCTCTGGCGCGCCTCTGCAAGATAGCGCACGTGCAAAGCCAGGCCATCCATTGTCGATCGTCACCGACTGGTCGGTTGACCCTGATGACTATGGCAGCTTTTTATCTGGGGTGTGGGATGAATGGCTTGCGACTGACTTTGGTCGTATCCATGTCAATCTATTTGAAACTGCTGTGGCGCAAGCTGCAGGGATGCCCGCACAAACCTGTACGCAAGCAGAGTTTTGCGGCAAAGGCTTGGCACTTGAACACGATGGCACGGTGTATTCGTGCGATCACTTCGTGTACCCAGAATACAAACTTGGCACGATTGCACAAACACACTTAGGCGATCTGGCTTTTTCAGCCACGCAAGAGAAATTTGGAATGGATAAGCGTGATACCTTGCCCAAGCAGTGTCGCGAGTGTGATTATTTAAAGTTGTGCTGGGGCGAGTGCCCCAAAAATCGTCTGATCAAAACACGCGAGGGCGAAGCGGGCTTGAATTATTTGTGCTCGGGCTTGTATCGCTTTTATGAACACATTGGCCCAGATGTCGTGCGTATTTTGCGACAACTGGGCCATTTGCGTTAAGGCGAAGTTCAGCCGAAGTAAACGGGCGCTCTGCCTAGTTTTGCGCAGGCTTAGACACCATTTCCATCACGCGATCAAGATTGAAACTGCCAGGCTTTTGACGTGGTGGAAATTCGCGAAAGCTCTGCAGCCATTGACCCACATAAGCCGCAGCCGGTGCAATCGCAAACATGCGATCTAGATACCAGCGCTGATAACCCATGGCATGTTCTTGCTCGGCGCGTTCAAACGGATCCATACGCAGGTTGGTAAGCGTCGGGGCACGCAGCTGGGTGAAGGGTTGCTGCCACACTTTCAAGCCCTCAGCTTCTTGTTTTAAGAAGGTGACTTTCCAGTTGTCGTAACGCAAGGCGGCGACACTACCGTCGTCTGTCCAGTAGATAAACTCTTTACGTGGCC
>JBIIWK010000183.1:0-6758 GCA_044338955.1 Burkholderiaceae bacterium | reverse complement strand
CTCATGCAGCGAGCGCAGGCTCGCGAACAACTTCAAGCCGCTGAGCTAGCTGTCCGCGTTGAAGATGTTTTATTGATCTGCTACACCTCTGGCACAACAGGAAAACCTAAAGGCGTGATGCACAACCATCGCGTGCTCAAACAAGCCACTCGCGTAGGCTTAGCGCTTGACCTCAAACCAGGCGGTCGAATTCTTGGGCATATGCCGCTTTACCATGTGGCCGGTTTATATATGGGCTTTGTCCCGGCACTCACGCTTGGCGCTTGCTTTGTCAATATGCCGCAATGGGAAACTGCCCGCGCGCTTGATTTACTCGAACAAGAACGCATCACCGCCTTCGGCGGGATCCCCACGCATTTTGTTGATTTGGTCAACCACCCCTCTGTGACGCAGCGAAATCTATCGAGCGTCGAAAACGCTTGGATCGGCGGGTCTCCTGTTATGCAAGCCACGTTTGAGAAATTTAAAACAGTACTTGGCCTCAAACAACTCATGTCAACCTACGGCATGACCGAAAATACCATTTCAACAAGTTTTAATCGTTTGACAGACCCGATCGAAGTCTGCTGCCAAAATCGAGCACCGATACTCGGCCCAAGCGAAGTCAAGATTGTCGACCCCGTGACGGAAAAAGAGCAGCAACGCGGTTCAGTTGGTGAGATTTGGTGTCGCGGTGAAACGGTGATGCTGGGATATTACAAAAATCCCGAAGCAACGCGTGCAACCATCACCGACGATGGTTGGCTTAAAACTGGAGACCTCGGACGCTTTGACACAGAGTGCTTTTTATCTGTGACCGGACGCCTGAAAGACATGTATAAAACAGGCGGCACGAATGTCTACCCCGCAGAAGTTGAACAGTTTCTTGTGCAACACCCTGCGATCGCCATCGTTGCGATCGTAGGCGTACCTGATGCGCGATTAGACGAAGTCGGCTTCGCATTTGTCCAGACGCACCCTGGCATGCAAATAACGCATGCTGAGTTACGCGCGTTTTGTAAAGGCAAGTTAGCCGATTACAAAGTCCCGCGATATCTTAAGTTACTAGAGGAAATTCCACGCACCACTACCGGCAAAGTTCAACGTTCAGCGCTTCTTGAGTTGGCGAGCGCTGAACAGTTGTCTACACCTTAATCAATTCCAGGGTAAGCATCGGCTCCGTACACGCGACGCACTTCTTTAAGCAACTCGCCGCGCGGGGGGGCATAGGTCATACGCTTGCTAATGAAATGGCCAGTGAGACGTTGAATTTTGACCGCAGTTTCGCCCATTTTGGTCAAGGCCACTGTACCGTTCAAAATCGGCACACCATCCACATCATGAATATTGGCATGAGCCAGCATTGCCATCACCACGCCACCGGCCGCGATAATAACCTCGGCCCCTTTGTCAATGCCACGCCGAGCCGCTTGGCGAAACTCTTCGAAAATGGCCTCTCGAACTACAGCATGTTCTGGTGCCTCTGAAAACCCCGGTGCAAGATCAGGAAGGTTGTGAACCTTCATCGCTTCATACGAAGCCATCCTGGGATAAAAGCCATAGCGGTGAACATTTTCTATGACTCGCGGAGTGAATTTTGGATTCACTGTCACCAGCGTGTACGACGAGCCCATCATGCAGGCGATACTCAAAGTCGATTCGCATAAACCCAATACGGGAATCGTCAGTAACTCTCGTAATTCTCGAATTCCAGGGTCAACGATGTTGCCCAATAAAAATCCGTCATAACCCTCTTTTTGCGCCTTGAGTCCGTTAGCAATGACTTCGCCAACATCAACGTATTCAGGGTAACGGTACTGATCGGCAAAACCACCACCACGCGTTAAGCCGTGCACCTCGATGTCTGTGCCCGGATCGGCCGCATGACTGATCTGCTGTTTAAGCGCCGACCCATATTGACCGAAGGCATCAAATCGCGAAAAACTTTGGTACCAGAGACGCATGGTGATTTCCTTGTTGCTTCTACTGTCGCCACAGACTACGCGGGTTGTTTAGCCACGCGAGGCAAATTGTTTATGTTTTCTAACCAAGGCATCGCTGAATCGCACCAAATTTGCTTTTGTGGGGCTAGTTGTGCGCGTTGGTCTAAGGCGCCTACTCTCAAACCAAATACTTTTTGATCAAGTTCTGTTGTTGCATAAATCGACGTGCCGCAATGTTCGCAAAAGGCCTGCAAGCGCCTTGCGCCACTCTCAGCCGTTTTCACGTACGTTTTGGGCACGCCCGCCAACATCTTGAAATTCTCTTTCTTTGCGGGCACATTCACCCGAAAAGTGGACCCAGTGATTTTTTGACAGTCGGTGCAATGGCAAATCGCCACTGCCGCCAGGTCAATCTCTGCTTCATAACGAATTTGCCCGCAATGACAGGCTCCAGTTACATGCATTACTCATTCCTTATTTTGTTGATACCCATAAAAATGCGGCGGCGCAGCAACGCCCAAGTGCGACACGACCTTGGCACAAGCGTACAACATTTTGATTGAAGACCTGAATGTGTTGCAAAAAGAGCGGCCCCCTGCATAGAATCCACAACAGGTAAGAAGACTAAAGTGAATCAGAAGGCTAAAAAATGACTATCGCCGCATCAAATACAGAGCAACCAGCGAGTCCACCCACCGCACAGGGTGCTGCGATACCGGTTCTCGTGTCGCTCAGCTTCTGTCATTTTTTGAATGACTTGATGCAGTCTCTCATCCCAGCCTTATACCCGCTCTTCAAAGACGAGTTCAGTCTAGACTTTACGCAAATTGGGATCATCACCCTCGCCTTTCAACTCACCGCTTCACTGTTGCAACCAACCGTCGGCTATTACACCGATAAAAATCCCAAGCCTTTTTCGTTAGCGATCGGCATGGGCTCAACACTCATCGGTTTGCTGCTGCTATCGATTGCACCGAGTTACGCAATCATTTTGGTTGCTGCAGGTCTGATTGGAACAGGGTCTGCCGTCTTTCATCCCGAAGCCTCACGCGTCGCGCGTATGGCCTCTGGCGGAAAATTCGGCTCTGCACAAGCCTTCTTTCAGGTGGGCGGCAATATGGGGCAAGCAGTCGGCCCGTTACTTGCCGCGTTTATCGTGCTACCACATGGCCAAGGAGCCATCGCTTGGGTGTCAGCGGCTGCACTCATCGCCATCTTTTTCTTAACGCGCATCGGAAAATGGTATGGCGCTCACATTAAACCAAGTCAAAAAGCTGGGGCTGTAAACTCTAATCCAGCGTCAGACTTACCACGCGGACGGATGCTATTTCTCATCACTATTTTGATGCTTTTGCTGTTCTCAAAAAACGTCTACAGCTCAAGCCTCACCTCGTTCTTCACGTTCTATCTCATCGAACGATTTGATTTGCCGGTGCAAGCCGCTCAGGTTCAACTGTTTGTCTTCATGGCTGCCATCGCTGTTGGCACTTTGCTGGGTGGTGCGTTAACAGATCGCCTAGGCCGTCGACCCATGATCTGGATTTCGATCTTGGGCACACTCCCATTTACGCTCGCCCTACCCTTTGCCGATGTTTTCTGGACTGGCGTATTAACAATCATTATCGGCTTGCTCATGGCCTCGGCTTTTCCGGCGATTTTGGTTTTTGCCCACGAAGTCATGCCTGGTCGGGTCGGCTTTGTATCGGGTATGTTTTTTGGCTTTGCGTTTGGCCTAGGGGGCGTGGGCGCAGCGCTGATGGGTTGGCTAGCGGATCTTTATGGGATTAGTTTCGTTTATCAGTTGTGCTCATTTTTACCGATCCTTGGGCTTGTCGCCTGGTTTTTGCCTGACATGGCTGCTGAACGAAACAAGTACGCTAAGCTGACATCCTAAGTGCACTTCACTCTTTAAGACCGAATAGGACTGGATATCGTCGGGCTTAACTGCCGTGGGCGGGACCCTATTCTTTAGTTTAAGAATTTAATTTTTAATTACCGCTATTTTTATCGCCACTCCTAGAAGCTAGTTGGGATTGGCCTCACCCCAAGATTGAGAAAAAATGAATCCACGTGCCGCAAAACTCAGAGAACTCATCGCCGCGGGTGGCCCCGGTATTGTCCCCGGCGCAACCGATTGCTTCACCGCAAAGTTAATTGAGCAAGCTGGTTTTCCAGCCGTGTACGTCACCGGTGGTGGCACCGCAAATACGTATTTAGGTGGCCCTGACATCGGGCTGATTACACTCAACGAGCTTGCCAGTCAGGTCGAAAGAATTTCTGACGCAGTCTCTGTGCCTGTCATTGCAGACTGCGATACCGGCTTTGGTGGCGTCGCGAACGTCAAGCGCACGATCAAACTATACGAACGCATTGGCGCGGCGGGCTTGCACATCGAAGATCAGGTTTTTCCAAAACGCTGCGGACACTTTGAGGGTAAATCAGTCGCACCTGTCGAAGAAATGCTTTATCGCTTGCAAGCTGCGCTTGATGCACGCACCGACCCGAACTTTGTCATCATTGCCCGCACAGACGCACGCGGCCCTGAAGGCCTAGACAAAGCGATCGAACGCGCGCATGCCTACCGTGAAATTGGTGCAGATATGGTGTTTGTTGAAGCGCCTAACAGCCTTGAAGAATTGCAGCGCATCAGCAAAGAGTTCAAAGGGACTCCGATGGTCGCCAATATGATCGAGCGCAGCCGTACACCACTCGTACCAGAAAAAGAATTATTGGCGATGGGCTACAACGTGATTCTGTACGCCAACGCTGCCTTGTATTTGGGTTCGTTTGCCATCAGGCAAGGGCTAGAAGTCTTGCGCAGAGAAGGCACGAGCGAAAGTATGCTTGACCGGATGACGTCGTTTCAAGAGCGGCAAAAACTGGTTGGCCTCGACAAGCTAGACGCGGCCGAGCGTGACTTAGTGGCACGGGTGGATGCGCGCCGCAAGAAATAATGAACCGGCTCACGCTGTCACTCGGCAAATGGCTCGCCACCTACCTCGCCAAAGACGTACGGGTCGGCTCGACTGCGCCGCCCTCTGATCCGCTTCATCTACAAGCCGCCTTGCGCCCGGGCGATGTTCTGCTTGTAGAGGGGCGCAGCAGAATTAGCTCGGCCATTAAATATTTGACGCAATCTACCTGGTCACATGCGGCACTTTATATTGGCTCAGATTATCTGGGTGACCATGCTCCCGCCGATCATTGCCTGATTGAGGCAGATACTTTGCGAGGCGTCTGCAGCAGTAGCCTTGAGCGCTATGCACCACTCCATACCCGCATTTGTCGTCCGATTGGGCTGAGCGCGGCAGAGTGCGACCAAGTCGTTGAGTTTGCGATATCGCAGCTTGGTCATCAATATGATCTGCGTAACGTGTTTGATCTGGCACGCTATTTGTTTCCGACCCCGCCGATTCCATCTCGTTACCGACGCAAATTGCTAGCGTTCGGTAGCGGCGATCCCACACGCGCGATTTGCTCGACCTTGATTGCTCAGGCCTTCGAACGGGTTCACTATCCAATCCTTGCACACGGCGCAGATACTGCGCCATTCAGCACAGAACACTCGTTTGCACCAGAGAGTTTTACGCCAAAACATTACAGCCTGCTCACGCCACGCGACTTTGATGTGTCGCCCTACTTTGCGATTATCAAACCAACGCTAGAAGGCGGCTTTAACTTTCATGACCTTGAGTGGGATGAGTGAGTGATCGGCACTCACTAACGCGTATATTTTTTGTCTAACTCAGCCTGAGTCAAGTAGCGTTGCTCGAGCTCTTGCGACTCAGCGTAGCCGCACAACTCGTTTAACTCTTCAAACGACACCGCCAAATCCGGGCGATTGACGATTTCATCTTTACCTAGTGAGGCCTGTAGCGCCTGCATCCCATTGATCATCCCCTGAACAGCGGCTGCCGTAAGCAACCGTGGATAAATTACCGCAGACACCCCTAAGTCTTCAAGTCGCTTGGCTGATATCAAAGGCGTCGTTGAGCGGGTTCGAATTCCAAAACCCATATTCACAGAAATTGGCTTGATCGTCTCTTTCACTAAAGTCGCAATATCTTGCTCGGCCAATACCGCATCCGCGAACAACAGATCAGCACCGGCTTCGGCATACAGGTTGAGCCGTCGAATTGCTTCGGCCAACCCATGTGTACCGTACGCGTCGGTACGTGACTTGATCACAAAATCTGGATTACGTCGCGCCTGCGCCGCAGAACGTATTTTTTCAGCATTCTCTTCTGCTGAAATGACGTCTTTACCTTTCATATGGCCACAGCGTTTAGGCCACACCTGATCTTCAAGCATTAAGCCACCCACACCGGCTTGCTCAAAGGCTCGTACCGTGTGGTGCACGTTTACCGCGTTACCGTAACCCGTGTCACCATCCGCGATCATTGGTAAATCGCAACAGGCCACCATCGCGCGGCATGTTTGCAGATTCTCTTCTAACCCCATTAAGCCAATATCGAGCTGGCCTAGACGTGACTCGCTAATGCCACCGCCCGTCAAAAACCCTGCATGAAAACCAGAGCGCTGCACCAAACGCGCGCTATAGCCATCAAAAATACCAGGCATCACCAAAATATCAGGTGCCGCAATCAGTTCGCGTAACCGCTTGCCAGGGTTCATCATTCTTAGAGCCTCTTGTTTTTGCTTAGCGGATCAAGACCGAGCATTAGTCAATCGATTGGTTTTTAAGACCGTGCATCAATCGCTCGGTTGTTTTAAGACCGAGCATTAGCCACTCGGCTGTTTCAAGACAGGGCATCTGTTACTCGGTCGTTTTAATGCCGATCTCTTTAATAAGTTTTCCCCATTTGCTCAGATCAG
>JBIIWK010000182.1:0-6767 GCA_044338955.1 Burkholderiaceae bacterium | reverse complement strand
TGTTGATCTATCCAGTCACTGATCACAATTTCAACACCGAGTCATATCAACATTACAGCGATGGCATGCAATTGACTAAGCGCGACATGCAATGGTTTTTTGAACATTACGCACCGGCTTCGCTTCATGGCGATCCAAAAATCTCACCGATGGCACAACAGAATATCGAAGGCTTACCCCGCACGGTGGTGTTGACGTCGGAGTATGACGTTTTGCGTGATGACGGTGAGCTCTATGCCAAGAAATTGATTTCGGCTGGTGTGCCTGTGATCACCAGACGCATTGCAGGCTTGCCTCACGGTTTTATTCGGCTGTACAACATTGTTGAAGCAGCAGATCGAGCGATGACAACAATCGCGCAAGATGTTAATACCTTGCTTCAATAGCGAAGCCAGAAGATAACGAGCAGGCTGCGCGCGAAGTTCGCTACTATTTAATTGATATCACGCGTGAGCAGAGACAAAAAATTATTTTCTTGAGACTGAGCTGCCAGCAATGGCGACAGGACAAGACCACCATAAATTTGTAACAGAAAGACGAGAGAAGAGACAAAAAGATGAAAACCTACAATCACTACATCGACGGTCAATACGTTGAGCCCATCGGCAAAAAATGGATCGATAGTATCGACCCTTACCAAGGCAAACCTTGGGCCCGTATCCCACAAGGCTGCGCACAAGATGTCGATCGGGCTGTCGCCGCGGCAGCGCGCGCAATGCGCGAGGGCCCTTGGTCAAAAATGACTGCCACTGAACGCGGCAAACTGATGGTTCGCTTAGCCGATCTGGTCACAAAGCATGCTGAGCGCTTAGCAGAAATCGAAGTGCGGGATAACGGCAAACTGATGGCCGAAATGCGTGGCCAGGTGAACTATCACCCCGAATGGTTTCGGTATTACGGCGGCTTAGCCGATAAGATCGAAGGCGCGGTGATGCCAATCGACAAGCCCGATATGTTTGCCTTCACACGCTACGAAGCCGTTGGGGTGGTGGGGGTGTTAACAGCCTGGAATTCGCCTTTGTTGTTCATCGCCTGGAAGTGTGCCGCCGCAATCGCTGCAGGATGCGCCGTGGTGATCAAGCCCTCAGAGTTTGCTTCGGTATCCACGCTTGAATATGCGGCGTTAACGAAAGAGGCTGGGTTTCCCGATGGTGTGTTTAACGTTGTGACTGGGTATGGTGCTGAGGCGGGATCTGCTTTAGTGGATCACCCTCAGGTTGCCAAAATTACCTTCACGGGCTCTGACGTGACGGGCGCAAAAATTTATGCGCAGGCCGCACAATCAATGAAACGCGTGTCGCTTGAACTCGGTGGTAAATCGCCCAATATCGTCTTTGCCGATTGCGATTTAGACAAAGCGGCAGCGGGTGTGATCTCGGGGATTTTTGCTGCAACGGGCCAAACGTGCATCGCAGGTTCGCGCCTGTTGGTGCAAAACTCGGTTCGCGAAGAGTTCACTAAAAAGGTTGCGGCCCTAGGTGCTTCGGCGCGTAAGGGTGATCCAATGTCACCCGATACCAATATTGGCCCTGTCACCACGCCCGGTCAGTATAAAAAAATTCTGGATTACATCGAGATTGCCAAGGCTGAGGGTGCGCGTTGTATCTTGGGCGGTGGCCCGGCCACTGACACTGCTTTGCCTGGCGGTCAATTTGTTGAGCCAACGATTTTTGTCGATGTTGATCCCAATATGCGTATCGCCCGAGAAGAGGTATTCGGTCCAGTGTTATCCATCATGGGTTTTGAAGATGAGGCCCATGCGATTCGGATGGCTAACGATACGATCTATGGCTTGGCGGCAGGCATTTGGACAAGCGACATCGGTCGTGCGATGAGGATGTCGTCGGCACTCAAAGCTGGTACGGTGTGGGTCAATACTTATCGTGCAGTCAGCTACATGATGCCTTTTGGCGGCATGAAGCATTCTGGTCTTGGGCGCGAAAGCGGCTTGGCATCCATTCAGCAGTACCTCGAAACCAAGAGCGTTTGGATTTCGTACGCTGAAGGTGCACCCGCGAATCCATTTATTTTGCGTTGATAGCCTTCTAGTTCAATTAAAAATTATCCGAGACAAGCTCATTTAAAAAAAGGGGACAGACATGAAAGGTATCGTTTTTGTTGGTGATCGAAAAATAGAAATGCGCGACTTTGCAGACCCAACACCGGGCCCCAATGAAGTCGTGCTAGAGATCAAGGCTTCAGGAATGTGCGGCAGTGATTTAAAGTTTTATCGCGCAGCACCCGGCGAGGCCATGAAATCGCTTGGCTTTGCCAATGCAGAGCCCGTGATTGCTGGGCACGAACCCTGCGGCATCGTGGTGGCGGTTGGCTCGAACGTCAACCCCAAACAAGCTTACATCGGTCAACGTGCAATGTGTCATCATTACCGCGGTTGTGGCGCTTGCCCCCACTGCTCGACGGGTTGGATGCAATTGTGCGTCGAGGGTGTGGCCGAAGTCTACGGCGCCACCGGCAATGGCGCCCATGCCAAGTACATGAAATGCCCAGCCAGTACGATTGTTGACCTGCCTGCTGAACTGTCGTTTGAAACGGGCGCAGCTATTGCCTGCGGTACGGGGACGGCTTGGGGTGCGCTCAAGCGCTTAGACCTAGCAGGTGACGAAACGATTGCTATTTTTGGGCAAGGGCCGGTCGGCTTGTCCGCGACGCAACTTGCTGCTGCGATGGGTGCACGCGTGATCGCGTTAGACGTCAGCGAAGAGCGCTTGGCACGCGCCAAAGCGTTTGGGGCTAGCGAGGTGATTAATCCTTCTAATACGGATGTTGTGGCAGCTATCCGGCAGTTGACGCATGGTTTGGGTGCGCATGCCTCTCTTGATGCGTCTTCTTCACCTGAAGCCAGAAAGCAAGCTGTGCAATGTGTACGCACGTGGGGCAAAGCTTGCTTTGTGGGTGAAGGTGGCACGGTATCGTTGGATGTCAGCCCTGACATGCTTCGACGCCAAGTGACCTTGATTGGCTCTTGGACGTTCTCAACCAACGGTCAAGCCGATTGTGCACGTTTTATTGCCGATCGCAAGATTGACGTTGATAGCTTGTTCACAGACAAGTGGTCGCTTGCAGATGCCGAAAAAGCGTATCAGTTGTTTGATAAGCAGACGACGGGCAAGGGCGTGTTTTTGATGTAATTCGGGTGCGCCCTGCGCTGCATTACGTGGCTCAGGGCGTGACGCAGGTTGCCGAGACTGATGAATCGCTCAAGCTGTACGCGTTTTGGCTGCGCCAAGGCAGAGGCATAGGCTGCGCATTTGACGCGCCAAACAGATCAATAAAGGTACGGTTTGAAGATCACAAAAATTCTTGAAAAATCTGTGCCTTTGAAAAGCAATGTTTCAAACGCAGTGATTAATTTTTCGACCCATACGGTGTCGTTGGTCGCGCTGGTGACAGATCAGGTGCGCAACGGTAAGCCAGTGGTGGGCCTGTCGTTTAATTCGATCGGCCGCTACGCGCAAAGTGGCATCATCGCGCAGCGCATGGCACCCAGGCTGTTAGCCGCTAAGCCCGAGAGCTTATTGCAAGATAACGAGCAACTCAGCGCAGAAAAAGTTCTCGCCTGTGCCATGCAAAATGAAAAGCCTGGGGGGCATGGTGACCGCGCCCACGCCGCCAGCGCTTTAGAGTTAGCCGTCTGGGATTTGAATGCCAAGCTCAATGACGAGCCCGTCAGTGCGCTGATTGCACGCCACTTTGGTCGCACACATTACTCGCCTAAGGTCTCGGTGTACGCGGCGGGCGGCTACTACTATCCTGGCGAACAGGCGGGCCGACTTGAAAGCGAATTGAGCAGCTATCGCGATTTGGGTTTTGATCGTTTCAAAATGAAGATTGGTGGGGCCACCCTTGCAGAGGATCTGCATCGCATTGAGCGAGCGCTAACGATCGCTGGTACCGGTCAACAACTTGCCGTCGATGCGAATGGGCGCTTTAGCCTAGAGCAAGCAATCGCCTACGGCGAGGCGATGCAAGGCTACGATTTACTCTGGTACGAAGAGGCGGGTGATCCACTCGATTATGAACTGAACGCGCTGCTCGCTAAAGAATATAAAGGCGCGCTCGCGACTGGCGAAAATCTTTTTTCACGTCAAGACGTCAAAAATCTCGCACTGTTTGGTGGTGCTCGCCCTAAGCTCGATATCTTTCAAATGGATCCCGGCTTGTGTTACGGCGTGACTGAGTACGCCAGTATGCTGGCCGAATTGGAAAGTCGAGGCTTTGATCGAACGTTCTGTTATCCACACAGCGGGCAATTGCTTGGCTTGCACGTGGTGGCTGGGCTTGGGCTGGGCGGCTGCGAAGTCTACCCTGGCGTTTTTCAACCCATGGGCGGCTTTGGCGACAACACTGCGATCGAGCAAGGGACAGTTAAAGTTTCAGACGCTGCTGGCTTTGGCTTTGAAGAGAAAGCTAATTTGATGACAGAGTTTGCGACACTTATCGGCTAAGAGCTGCGCCGTGCAACCAGTCTGCTGTACCGAGCTAAAGTGAAGTGAAGGTGAGGTAAAGCTGAATTGAAAATGAATTGAAAAAGAACCGAGATGGAACTGCAGTAAAAATGAACTGAAATGATATCCAAGTAAAAATTAACTGAAATGAAGCGAAGCTCGCTACGCCACCGAAATTTTTTAGTTTGTGAATTTTGGGGTAAACACCTATCGATCCGAGTGCCTTTTTGTAGCAAGATGAAAACCACTAGAAAATAAATAATTTGCTAGTGCAGCAGTGCGAGACAACAATCATAAAATAATAACGAAAGAACCGCTGTAAAAAAGTTAGTTGCTGTTTGATTCAAAAAAACAATCATTTGCACGAGCCATTTTTTGATGGTTTGGGCGTTGACTCGTAGACCGATCATCAGGAGACACGCATGAAACTTCACCGATTTTTTTCTTTAGCAATTGCAACATTGGTTTTATCCACAGTCCTATTTTCATCTGAGTCGCAAGCTCAAACAAAATTACGGATTCAATCTGGGTTTCCTCCCTCAAGTTTGATTTACCTGAACTCTTTGTATTTTGCAAAGCAGGTGAACGCGATGTCGGGCGGGCGTCTGATCGTCGAGATCCTGCCACCAGGTGCGGTCGTGCCTCCGTTTGAAATTCTGGATGCCGTGAGTCGTAAAGTTGTGGATGGTGGTCACACTGCCGCAGCCTATTGGGTGGGTAAAAATCGTGCAGCCGCCTTGTTTAGCCCTGCTCCTGGTGGTCCATTTGGCATGGATATGATGGACTATCTTGGCTGGATCCACGACGCGGGCGGTTTGCAGCTTTATGCCGATTTCTATCAAAAAGATTTGAAAGCAAACGTGGTGCCGATTCCTTTAACTTCGGTTGCGCAGCAGGCCTTAGGTTGGTTTAAGACGCCGATCAATAGCTGGGCTGATTTGAAAGGAAAGAAATGCCGTCACACTGGTATCACCGCTGAGGTGTTCGGTCGCGCTGGTGTTGCAGCGGTTAACTTGCCAGGCGGCGAGATCATCCCTGCACTTGAGCGTGGTGTGATCGAGTGTGCCGAGTGGACAGGCCCAGCAGGCGATATTTCGATTGGCTTTCAAACGGTGTTGAAACACTTCTACGCGCAGTCGACTCACGAGCCAGCAACGGTGCTAGAGATCCTGATCAATGCTGATATCTGGAAGGCCTTGCCTGCAGATCTCAAAGCCATTATTCATTCTGCCGCGATCGAAGCGACCATCAAATCTGAGATGGAAAGAAATCGCTTGAATTCTTCGGCAATGAAAGAAATGAAAGAGAAGTTTGGCGTGACCATTCATGAGACTCCACCAGATATTCTTTTGAAGACTCTGCAAGTTTGGGATGAGATTGCAAAAGAAGAATCGGCTAAAAACCCCGCTTTCAAACGGGTGTACGACGCATTGTATAAATATGCCTCAGAAGTTGTGCCTTCAAGGGTGATTAATTCTCCGTCTTATGAGTTCACGGCGAATTATTACTTTCCTCCTAAAAAGTAACTAGTTGCAAAACCATTGGCAGCACGACAACCTGCTTGTTGTGCTGTCAATTCATTTTTTAGCGTCCCTTCTTTTCTTGATAGTCACCGGAGAAAACCCGTGAGCGATAACGTTCAGAGTGCGCTTGACGTAAGTCGATTAAGCCCTTTTTGGCAAGTTGCCGTCCCCCTGATCCGCAAGATTGATCGCTTTACCCACTACACGGGCCAGTTGACTATGTTTTTGCTTGCGCCTCTGATTTTTAGCAGTGTCGCTGAAGTGATTTTGCGATATTTTTTTAAAGCACCGACGGCCTGGGCAGGTGATGTCACCTTTATGTCAAACGGGTCGCTCTTTATGTTGGGTTCAGCGTTTGCGCTGCTCAACGGTGCGCACATTCGTACCGATATTTTGTGGGATAAGTTTTCGGTCTCGAAAAAAGGCTGGATTGATCTGATAACGTATGCTGTTCTATTTTTACCAGTCATGGGGTTACTGACGTCAATCTCGATCGATGATGTCATCAAATCTTTTCAGATTAACGAGAAGTCGAATCTTGGCCTTTGGCAGCCCATCATTTGGCCACTCAGAGCGGTCGTACCAGTCGCCTTCGCACTGCTTTTCATTCAAGGTATTTCCGAGCTTCTAAAGTCGCTTTGGGCCGTGAACACAGGCACTGAATTAGTGCGTCACGAAAAAATCGAAATCTAGCCAAATACCCCTCAGGATATCGTCATGAATTTCAACGAAATACTTGGCTTGATCATGCTGTTTTGTATGGTCAGTGTCATCTTCA
>JBIIWK010000181.1:0-6838 GCA_044338955.1 Burkholderiaceae bacterium | reverse complement strand
CGCCGATTCCCCTCGCGAGTCTGGGCGGTTCGCTTGCGAACCTTCAAAATTTACGTTCTTACCCAAGGCTGCTATAAATGTTGAATTGTGATCTGTTGTTGATAAATGGCGTGGTGATTGATGGTAGCGGCGAGGCCAGGCGCGAGGCCAGCGTTGCTGTCAAAGATGGACGTATTGTCGGGGTTGGTGACAAACTCAGTTACTTGGCAACCAAAACGATTGATCTAAAGGGGCTGGCCGTTGCTCCTGGCTTTATCGATGTGCATACGCATGACGACCGTCTGTTGTTGGCCGATCCATCGATGGCGGCAAAAGTGAGCCAAGGTGCAACAACCGTCATTACGGGTAATTGTGGTCTGAGTCTGGCACCACTCGGGCAAACTGAAGCCATTGCCCCTCTAAATTTAATTGCGAATGGCCCTAGCCAGCGCTATGAGACGTTCGCTGCATATTTTGCAGCCCTTGAAAAAAATCCGCCTGCTGTCAACATGGCTGCGTTGCTTGGTCACACCACTTTGCGCGCGGTTACCATGTCTGACCTGACGCGACCTGCTAATGATGCTGAAATCGCAAAAATGCAGGTTCTGGTTCAAGAGGCCCTCGATGCAGGTGTGGTCGGGGTGTCGACTGGTCTGTTTTATGCTCCAGCGCAGGCTGCCAACGCGGCTGAAATTCAAGCGGTGTTTGAACCTTTACGTGGGGGCACAGCATTGATTGCCTCACACATTCGTAACGAAGCCGCGCAAGTACTCGAAGCCATGACTGAGGCGATGTCAATTGCGAAAGAGTTGGGCGTGCGGCAAGTGCTGTCGCACCACAAGGTGAATGGGCAAGAAAACTTCGGCCGCTCGCGCGAAACGCTTGCTCTGGTTGATCAGATGCGCACTCAGGGTGACGTGTGCCTGGATTGTTATCCTTATGTCGCATCGTCAACCGTGTTGCGACAAGACACCGTTGAACAGGCGTCCCGAACCTTGATTGCCTGGTCTAAAGCGAAGCCCGAGACGAGCGGCCGCTATGTTGATGAGTTGCTCAAAGAACAAGACTTACCGTTGACTGAGTTTTTGACGTCGCTGCAACCTGCAGGCGCCATTTATTTTTCGATGGATGAAGACGATGTGGAGCGCATTCTGGCGTATCCAGAAACCATGATCGGTTCAGACGGTTTGCCGCACGACACCTTTCCGCATCCTCGCTTATGGGGCGCGTTTCCGCGCGTCTTGGGTCACTACAGTCGTGACCGCAAGCTGTTTCCGCTTGAAACGGCGGTTCACAAAATGACGGGTCTTTCTGCTGCGCGCTTTGGCCTGAAAGACCGGGGTTTGATTAAAGAGGGCTATGCGGCAGATTTGGTGATCTTCGATCCTTTACACATCAAAGATAGCGCGACCTTCGCCGATCCGATGCGTCCAGCCGCAGGGATTCATCAAGTCTATGTCAACGGTGTACTGAGTTGGCAAGACGGCGTCACCACCCACGCAAGAGCTGGCCAGGTGCTCAGACGCGCTTAGCGCTAATTGCCAATATTTGCCAATAGAGCGAGCAAAAGCAAGCGCAAACGTTAAAGTCAGTTAACAATATAGTCACCTGTGATGTCCGCGCTATCCATCCTCACCCTGAGCGGGGGTAGGTCGGGCATTTTGTTAAATATTCGTCATGAATCTGTCATTTTGGCGTGGTTAGATCACGTTCTCAATCACGATAACTCAAGAAGCTTGCCATGTACCCAATCGACACCGACACAGACATCGACAACCCTTCTGAACAGCCGCATTTTCAGACCGTGTTGGCAGCCTCGCTTAAAAACCCTTCGCGTCGGCAACTGATTCGGGGCGCAATCGGGTTGGCGGGTCTTGGGTTGTTGTCTGACTCGTTGATTCCTTTCGCGAACGCAGCGAGCGGTTCCAGTTCAGCAGTCGCGCTGGGTTTTCCTTCGGTACAAAAAAGCGTACTCGACTCAGTGCAATTGCCGCCGGGATACAGCTTCAAGATTTTGCATGCGTCGGGTGACCCTCTCACAGAGAAAGTGTCTGCTTTTTCTAATCAAGGTCTAGAACTCGATGATTGGTCTGCCCGCATCGGAGATCAACATGACGGCATGGATATTTTCTATATCGATGAAAAAGGCCAATACACAGAGCGCGATACCGGTCGCGCGCTGTTGGTGGTCAATCATGAAAGCTCGGCTGAGTCTCATTTGTTGCATCCTAAGGGCCAGACTTCGAATGGTAAGCAAGGTAAAAAGTTTGGTCAGTTTGGTGCTTGGGATTTGGGCTCGCGTCCTGAACTTGAGGTGCTCAAAGAGATCAATCTGCATGGTGTCTCAATCGTTGAAATCATTAAAGGGCCACAGGGTTGGAGTTATCGACTCGACTCGCCGCTCAACCGCCGCTTAACAGCGCAAACGCCGATGTCTGTGACAGGGCCACACGCAGAGTTGAAAAATATTCACGCACTGATGGCGACGGCTTTTGATCCCAAGGGTGAAATGGTTCGCGGCACGTTGAATAACTGCGGACACGGAAAAACGCCTTGGGGTACGTATCTGACCTGCGAAGAGAATTGGGCAAGATACTTTCAGATTGCCCAAGGTGCCGCACCGCTCGATGCCAAAGCGCAGACATCACTGAAGCGTTATGGCGCGGTGAGTACGCCACTGAATCCACTAATCCCAAGAGCCCTAAGTCAGGGGTGGCATACCGTGTCAGATACGGATAATCGTTTCACGCGGTGGAACTTAGCGGCAAGCGGTGCCTCAGCGGCACAAGATTTTAGAAATGAAGCCAATACCTTCGGCTTCATCGTTGAGATCGATCCTGTCACGCGTGATACGGTTGCAGCAAAACGTGTTTCGCTTGGGCGCTTCGCGCACGAAGCTGCGGTTTGTGGAATCCCTAAGGTCGGCGAGCCTCTTGCGTTTTACATGGGTTGCGACACCCGTAATGAATATATCTATAAGTTTGTGAGCGCCGCGGTCTGGAATCCTCAGGATGTAGGCGGTGGCATGGCCATCGGTGACAAATATCTGAATGAAGGCAAGCTGTTCGTGGCGCAATTCAAGGCTGACGGCACAGGTCAATGGCTTGAACTGACTCTGGCAGATCCCCAAATTGCATCGTATGCCAAGTACGCCTTTGCCAACCAGGCCGATGTTTTGGTGAATGCGCGACTGGCGGCAGACGCCGTGGGTGCAACACCGATGGACCGTCCTGAATGGGGCGCAGTGAATCACAAGAACGGCGACATTTACTTTGCGCTGACCAACAGCAATGCTGCGAACCGCAATCCGACTAAGGTCGATGCTGCCAACCCACGCGCTTACACCGACGTTGACGGCAAAAAGAGTTCGGGCAATCCGAACGGGCATATTATTCGCTTCCACGAACAAAACGATCGCTCAACCGCACTGCAGTTTCAGTGGGATATCTTTTTGTTTGGCGCAGAAGAAGATGCAGGCTCAGCCAATCTTTCAGGGCTCACGGCAAACAATTCATTTTCTTCACCTGATGGTTTGTGGTTTAGTCAGGCGACTGGGATCTGCTGGATACAAACCGATGACAGTGCCATGACCGACGAAACCAATTGCATGATGCTTGCAGCGATTCCGGGGCAAGTGGGTGATGGCGGTAAAGTGACGGTGAACAACAAAATGGTGGTGGCAGGTCAAGAACAAACGAGTCAACAAGAGACCTTTATTGGCGCGGCGTTAGGGGAAGCTAAGCTCAGACGGTTTTTGGTGGCGCCCAAGGGGGCCGAGGTCACAGGTGTGACCGAAACGGCCGACGGCAAGACTTTGTTTGTCAATATCCAGCACCCTGGCGAGCAGACGCCTGCACTGGGAGACGCAACCGAGTTCAATTTTCAAAGCACCTGGCCTGGCAATATGGGTTATGGCACTGCAGGTCGCCCGCGCTCAGCCACGATCGTGATCACTAAAGACGACGGTGGGATAGTCGGTTTATAAGTTTTTGAATTGATAGTGATATTTCATTATCAATAAGTGATACTATGTTATCAATAGTGATGACTTAGTGTTGCTTGATGCCTACTGCGCAATCTATCGAAGTGCCACCATCTGACTTCTGCCGACAGGCAGCCGGTCGGCTGTTAGCGTGTGTGGCTCTTTTGGCGTTTCTCGCCTTGCACACGAGTATGGTTTGGCACGCGCCAGAGCATGCTCTGAACGCCTCGAGTCGCGTCACCGAGGCTGCGTCGTCAAAAGATTTAGCAAGCTCACTGAGTGCTGCGGTTGTTTCAAATTCTGAGCAGGTGTCGCCTGCTCAGGATCTGTGTCTAAAGTGTTTGGAAGATGTTGCCCACACTGTCGGTCTAACGTCTCAAGCCGTTCAGTTAGTGGCTTCACGTTACGATGCTTTGCAACCGCAGTCGCAACCGGTCTGCCTGTTCGCGACACCGGTCGAACTTGCGAACCAACGCGGACCGCCCACCTTCTTAAGTTAACACCGTCTCGCAACGCGTTTCAGCGTTGATCTCGTGTTTAATTTAAGGATCAAAAGATGTTTAATCTTAAATACGCTGCGCGTGCCTGCGCAGCACTAGGCTTTGTTGCCGCCTTTGTCGTGGCAGAGCCCACCCTCGCTCAAACTGCATCGCCGCCAGCGACGGCGGCCGATCTTGCTAAGCTTCAAGACACCATCCAGGCCATGCGCGTGTTGTACGAAAATCGTATCAACTCGCTTGAGCAAAAAATCACGACATTGCAGCAACAAAATACCCAGTTGGCTCGCCAACAAGGTGCTGCACCTACTACCGGGCGTCCTGCGGCAACCTCTGCGACTGTTAGTCCCACAGTACCGGCTTCAGCAAATGCGAAAGCGACTACGAGTCCAATTCCAGTCGTTGCGACCGTTGGCGCGGGTTCAACCTCGGGCAGCCCTGTCTCTGGCGCACCCGACCTTGGTCGTAACCCGCCATCATCCTTGGGTAGAGGTATCGTCCTGCCAAAAATGGGGCCCATCACGCCAGAAATTTCACTGATCATCGATGGTAAGTATTCTGCGCAAAGCCAAAACCCCGAAACTCTTAGTCGCGGCTTTATCCCCACCGGTGGCGAAAACATTCCGCGTGGCTTCTCTTTGGGCGAGACCGAGCTGGCACTTGCCGGTACGGTCGATAATCTTTTTCGTGCCGAGGCACGTTTAGTCCTTGGACAAGACGGGCAAGACTTTAGTGTCGCTTTAGAAGAGGCTTTTTTTGAGACGATCGGGATGCCGGGCGGTTTAAAAGTTAAAGCCGGTAAATTCTTCTCGAACGTGGGTTACTTGAATAACAAACATCCGCACGAATGGGATTTCGTTGACCTACCTCTTGCGTATAAGGCATTTTTTGGCGGACAACTTAACAATACAGGCGCTCAGGCATCGTGGGTGGCGCCTCTTGACAATATGTACCTTAAGTTAGGTGGCGAGCTGGGTCAGGGCATGACGTACCCCAACGGCAACAACTTTAACGAGAACAGACCAAGGCTGGGCACGATTTTTGCCAAACTCGGTGGCGATATTGGTACTGAGTCCTCATGGCTTGGTGGCTTGTCTTATGTCACCTCGAGCACCGGAGACCGTCCCAGACAATCTTTGCTGAACGAAACTGATACGTTCGAATTCAACGGCACGACAGGTGTTCTGATCGCTGACTTTGTGTATAAGTGGGCACCAAACGGTAACTCAAGTCGTCAGAGCTTTAAGCTTCAGGGCGAAGCCTTCTGGAACACCCAAAAAGGTTCAGCGTCAATTAACAGTCCTAACGAGTCTGTGTCTTGTGCAGCGCCTTGTTTTGGTAATGCCTATACCAACACGCAAAGTGGTTTTTACGTGCAAGCCATTTATCAGTTCATGCCAAACTGGAGGGTCGGTTATCGCTTTGATCAGCTAGTCGGTGGCAATTCGAATTATGGATTTAGTGCTGATACGTTAACTGGCACACCACTCGAGTCGTACAACCCAATGCGCAACACTATTATGGTGGATTGGGCGAACTCTGAATATTCAATGTTTAGATTGCAGGTCGCACAAGACACGATGTACGGTCCGGGCAAAACAAATAATCAGGTCTTTTTGCAATACATCATGAGTATCGGGGCGCATGGCGCGCATCGTTTCTAACCTAAAGGAATCCGCATGACTCTCTTTAACGTGTATCGTGGGTTTTCTTTAGCAATCCTCGCTTGCGCATTGTTGGTAGGCGCGCCTGTCCGGGCGCAACTTAACGTCTTCGCAACAGTGCCTGAGTGGGGGGCGTTGGCAGAGGAGTTGGGTGGGGATAAGGTCAAAGTGTATGTGGCCACCAATGCCTTGCAAGATCCGCACCGTGTGCAAGCACGCCCCTCGCTGCTGGCACGCGCGCGTAGTGCGCAACTGCTGCTTGCGACCGGCGCGGATCTTGAAATTGGTTGGCTACCACTCTTGCAGCGCGACGCAGGCAATCCAAGGATCTTGCCGGGTACGCCCGGCATGTTCGAAGCCAGTCAATACGTT
Source organism: Burkholderiaceae bacterium (assembly GCA_044338955.1). Taxonomy (GTDB): domain Bacteria; phylum Pseudomonadota; class Gammaproteobacteria; order Burkholderiales; family Burkholderiaceae_B; genus Zwartia. Next base: position 344 of record JBIIWK010000181.1, on the reverse strand, counting down.
CAGCTTCTAGGTATCCCCACCTCGGTAGACAGAAGCATGGGCGATGTGCATGCTGCAGGGAATCCACATATTCAGACAGATCCGCGAAATTTTTTGCCGATTGCACGAGCGTTGACTGAACGTCTGACATTGCTTGATTCGGTTAACAGCAGTTTTTATCAAGACCGGTTACGAAGCTTTCTCTTTAAATGGCAAGCGAACATTGATCGCTGGGCAGTAAGCGCTCAGCCTTTGCGAGGAGAAAAAATCTGGGTGCAACACGATGGCTTTTTGTACTTGAATGACTGGCTTGGCTTGGTGCAAGTCGGTACGCTCGAATCATCGCCTGGGGTTGACCCGTCGGT
>JBIIWK010000180.1:0-6851 GCA_044338955.1 Burkholderiaceae bacterium | reverse complement strand
CGCGGCTGCGCCGTCGTTGTTTAGGCGTTCGTTATCAAGTTTAATTTGTTTATTTTCTCGTACCGTGATGCCGACTTCATCGCGCGCAATTTGAAAAGGTTGCAGTTCAGGTTGTTCTTCGCCGCGCCAGCTTTCTAGCTGAGCGCCGTTAAAGAGAATTGTCAGCGTGCGCTCTTCGATTTTGCCACTACCTGCGCGATAGAAATAGGGGTAATCCCAGCGGTTACTGTGCAAGGCGCTCGTGAGCATCGGTGTGCCCAGGGCGTACCGTACTTGTTCGCGTGTCATGCCAGGGCGCAGCAGGCTGACTTGGTCTTTGGTGATCCAGTTGCCTTGTTGAACGCTGACTTTATACGGAAAGCCCCAACGGTTTGAACTGCAACCGGCTGCGGCAACGACCAGCAGGGCGAGCGCCACGCCGGTACGCAGGTGCAAAGCGAAAGTGTGTAACTTGACCACTGCGAACCTCTATCGGATAAACAGCCAAAGACGGTATCATAAAGGTTTACGCGGTCAAACGTTGGTCTCTCACACGATCTTGCGGGGTTTTTTTGGCGATTTCGCCATAAACGCGTGGGGATTCAGAGCTAAAACGAGGAATTACCGATGTACACCGAGAACGACCCGAACGATCTTAAAAACGTCGGCCTCAAGGCAACGTTTCCACGTCTAAAAATACTGGATATTTTTCGTAAATCTGGGGCGCGTCATCTTAGCGCTGAAGACGTCTATCGTGCGTTAATTGGCGAGAGCATCGATATTGGCCTGGCTACGGTGTACCGGGTATTAACCCAGTTTGAACAGGCCGGCATCTTGGCGCGTAGCCAGTTCGACGGCGGCAAGGCGATTTTTGAGCTCAACGATGGTGATCATCACGATCATTTGATTTGCACGCATTGTGGCAAGGTGGCTGAGTTTACCGATGCTGATATCGAAAAGCGGCAACACAAGGTTGCGCGCGATAACGGCTTCATTCTAGAAAGCCATGCGATGGTGTTGTACGGGGTCTGTACGACCTGTCACGCTGCCTAGCGCTAGCCGCTCAGCATTGGCAGACTGGCTCTGTTTGCAGCGTGGCAGCAGCGATGGCATCTGCCGTGAAAGCGTCAAGGTGTTTACGGCTGTAATAATTCTTTTGCGTGTTCGCGCGTGGTGCTTGTAATTTTGATTCCCCCCAGCATACGGGCGACTTCTTCGATGCGTTCGGGCGGGGGTAGCAAAGCAATACTTGATTGCGTTTTGCCTTTGACACTTTGCTTGCTGACTTGAAAATGTTGTTGCGCACGCGCAGCAACTTGAGGCAAATGCGTCACGCAGAGCACTTGATGGCGTATGCCGAGTTCGCGTAATAAATTACCGACTACCTCGGCCACCGCGCCACCAATGCCGCTATCGACCTCATCAAAAATCAGGGTAGGCACGCGCGCGGCACGACTGGCAATGACCGAGAGCGCTAGTGAAATTCGGGCTAGTTCGCCGCCTGACGCCACCTTTGCCAAGGGGCGTGGTGTGCTACCGGCGTGGCCCGCCACTAAAAATTCAATTTGGTCTTGTCCGTGACTGGCGGCTGGGCACGCGTGCATGGCGACGCTGAACTGGCCGCCTTCCATGGCCAGTGTTTGCATGGCCTTGCTGACCTGTTTGCCTAGGTCAACGGCAGCCTTGCCGCGCGCCACTGACAGTAGGCTGGCTGCGGCCTCGTACTCTGAGCGTCGTGCGGCAGCTTGGGCGCGCAATGCTTCAATATCGCTTGAGGATTGCAGTGTCTCGAGTTCGGTTTTAAGCGTCTGCTCAAGGTGATACAGATCGTCAGGTTCGGTTTTAAATTTGCGCGCCAATTCAAAAATCGCGCGCATTCTGTTGTCTAGTACCGCGAGACGTGCTGGGTCGAGTTCGGCGCGTGACACATAGTCATTCAGGTCGGACACCGCCTCACTGACCGTAATTCGGGCCGAGTCAAGCGCGTCGTAGATGGTTTTTAAATTGGCGTCATGACGTAACAGCTGGCCGATGCGTTGCACGGCCGCTCCTAACTGGTGCTGTATTGAGGCATCGTCTTCATCTAGCTTAGCCAGTGTCTGAGCCGCGCCGTCTAACAGCGACTGACCATTTGCTAAACGAGTGTGCTCGGCAGAAACGTCGGCCCACTCGGTGGCGCCAAGCGACAGGCGCGCGAGCTCGCTGGTTTGCCATTCAAGCCGTTCACGCGCTTGCGCCAAGCTGCTTGCATCTTGTTCAGATACCGCCAGCTGCTTTTCAACGGCGCGCCAGGCTTTAAAGGCTAGAGCGGTGGCTTGTCTCAGAGGCTGAAGATTGCCGTGGGCGTCGAGTAGGTCGCGTTGATTATCGGCCCGCAACAGGCTTTGGTGGGCGTGTTGGCCATGGATGTCGATCAGTTGCTCGCCAATTTCGCGCAGCTGCGCGATGGTCACCACCGAGCCATTGACGTAGGCCCGGCTGCGGCCTTGCGCATCAATGACACGACGCAAGACCAGCTCGTGTTCAGCGTGTAAATCATGTTCGGTGAGCCATTCAATAAGCGTGGCAGGGGTTTCAAACACCGCGCTGATTTCAGCTCGGCTGGCGCCCTCGCGCAGCACGGATGAATCCGCACGCTCGCCAAGAGTGAGCGCCAGGGCATCGATCAAGATGGATTTACCTGCGCCGGTTTCGCCCGAAAACACAGTAAAGCCAGCCTCAAAACTAATGTCGGCTTCGGTGACGATGACAAAGTCGCGGATGTGCAAGCCACGTAGCATGGGCTATTCGGCCTCGCCGCCCGCGCGGGGCATGCGGTTCCAGTCAAGTTTGCGGCGCAGGGTCGAGAAAAAACTGTAGCCTGCGGGATGTAAAAATCGAATGTGATGCGGGGCACGCTGCACCACAATGCGATCGCCGGGCATCAGGTCAGACCAAGTTTGCATATCAAAGTGCACGCTTGCCCCCCCCTCGCTGCGGCCCATTGCAGTCAGCGTCATATTTAGTACCCCGTCGGCCGGGATCACGATCGGACGATTCGAAAGCGTTTGCGGCGCCACGGGCACCAAGACCATCGCGCTGACCTCAGGGTGCAAAATCGGCCCAGCCGATGACAGGGCGTACGCGGTAGAACCCGTTGGCGTGGCCACAATCAGGCCATCCGCCCGTTGGGTGTACATGTAAGTATCGTTAATTTCGACGCGTACTTCAATCATGCCGCCACGCCCCGAGCGGCTTAACACCACGTCGTTGAGCGCGGTTGCGGCAAACATTTGCTCGGCGCCGCGCCACACCGTGGCGCTGAGCAGCATGCGCGTTTCGGTTTCGTAGCGGCCTTGCAGTAAATCTGTGAGCGCTTGCGTTGAATTTTGCAGCGGAATATCGGTGATGAAGCCCAGGCGGCCGTGATTGATCCCAACTACGGGGACGTCAAAGGGGGCTAAATGACGCGCCGCCCCAAGCATGGTGCCATCGCCACCCATCACAATCGCAAGGTTGGCTTGTTGCCCAATTTCGGCAAAACTAGCGCTGGGATACTCAGTGACGCCGGTTTGTCGCGCTGTATCCGCCTCGATCAGGACCTGCGATCCTTCTTGGACCAATAGCGTTGCCAGAGCGCGCAGCGGCGCGTGCAGGCCTGAATCCTGATAACGACCAACAAGAGCAATAATAGGGAAATGCATAGGTTTCACAATCTGCGAGAATCTGCTCGATTATAGGGTCGACAAAGGTAAAATAGGGCGATGATGGATGATCGTGCGCGCGCGCTGCTCAAAGCGCTTATTGAACGTTATATCGACGATGGCCAACCGGTCGGCTCGCGCACGCTCTCAAAAATGTTTGAATTATCGCCGGCGACCATTCGCAACGTGATGGCCGACCTCGAAGAGCTGGGCCTGATCCACAGCCCCCACACTTCGGCGGGTCGTATTCCAACGCCGCGTGGCTATCGGGTGTTTGTCGACACCATGCTCACGGCTCAACCCGTTGATTTGCATCCGGTATCGACTGTGCGCGACTTGCAAACCGGTTCAGACCCATCGCGCGCCGTGCAGGCTGCGGCCTCGATGCTGTCAAGTTTGAGTCAGTTTGCCGGGGTGGTACTGTCGCCGCGCCGGGCCCAAGTGTTTCATCAGATTGAGTTCATTCGGCTCTCTGAAAAACGTATCTTGTTGATTATTGTGACGCCCGATGGCGATGTGCAAAACCGTATTTTGCTGACGCCGCGTGACTACACCGCCACCGCGTTAATTGAAGCGGCTAACTTCTTTAATCATAATTTTGCGGGCAAGTCGTTTGCTGCTGTTCGGCAAACGCTAGCGCATGATTTGGCACGCTTGCAAATTGACATGTCGCGCCTGATGCAAGCCGCCGTTGAGGCCGGTGCGCAAGCCGCCGACGAAGTTGAAACCGTGGTGATTTCAGGTGAACGAAAATTACTCGATGTCAACGAGCTGGCGTCTGATATGGATCGTTTGCGTAAAACCTTTTCAATGTTTGAGAAAAAAACCGAGCTATTGCAATTGCTCGAAGTGTCGAGCCAGGCTCAAGGTGTGCAGATTTATATTGGTGGCGATTCGCAGTTGGTCCCGACCGAAGATTTATCTGTTGTCACGGCGCCTTACAGCATTGATGGCCATGTCATCGGCACGCTTGGCGTGATTGGCCCCACTCGTATGGCTTACGAGCGTGTGATCCCGATCGTCGATATTACGGCGCGTCTGCTTTCCAGCGCGCTCAGCCACCCTCCTCACGAGCGTTAATAGCAATGCGTTTTTGGCCTGAAACTAAGCGTGATCTGACGCGCGCCCCCCGCTTTATCCCTTGGCCCAAGCCCTTCAAGACGGGCGGTGTCGGGGTCATTTTGGTCAATCTTGGCACGCCGGATGAACCGACCGCACCCGCGATCCGCAAGTATTTACGCGAGTTTTTGTCCGATCCGCGTGTCATTGAAATCCCAAAGCTGCTGTGGTGGCCGATTTTGAATGGTCCGATCTTGATGGCCCGGCCACGCAAGTTGGTGCCGCGCTATAAAAGCGTCTGGATGGAGGGTGGTTCGCCCTTGATGGTATACACCCAGCGTCAGACAGAAGGGCTGCGCAAGCTGTTCGCACAGCGCGGGTTGGCGATCGAGGTTGAAACGGGCATGCGCTATGGCGAGCCGTCCATCAAAAACGCCATGCTGCGTTTGCGCGCGCGTGGCTGCGAGCACCTGCTAGTGGTCCCGCTGTATCCGCAATACGCCTCGAGCACCACCGCCACCGTCGTCGACGAAGTGGCTCGCGTTGCCAGCCACATGCGCGACCAGCCCGCGCTGCGTTTTATCAAACGCTTTCATACTGATCCAGCTTTTATTCACCCCTTGGGCGATAAGATTGCGGCCTTTTGGCAGCAACATGGCAAGCCACAAAAGCTCGTGATGAGTTTTCATGGCTTACCCAGGCAGTGCGTCGATATGGGTGATCCCTACTGCCGCGACTGCTACGAAACCGCGCGAGCCTTGGCCCAGTATCTGGGCTTGTCCGATGACGCCTATCAAGTGACGTTTCAAAGCCGTTTTGGCCCGGCTAAATGGCTTGAACCCTACACTGAGCCGACCTTGCAAAAGCTTGCCCAGCAAGGCGTCACTGAAATTGACGTGGTGTGTCCGGGCTTCTTGGCTGACTGTCTTGAAACGCTTGAAGAGATTCAGGTCGAGGTCTGCGAAACCTTTATGCACGCGGGCGGCAAGCGGTTTAGATATATCCCGGCGTTAAACGACGACCAAGCCTGGGTGACCTCGCTGGGTGATATGGTGTTGAGCCATCTGCAGGGCTGGCCGATCGAGCCTTAGCTTGATGCCTGTCGCGGGTTGCGCTTATCGGCTGCAATATTAAAAACCGTGTAGTTCCACGGTTTCTGGTTGAGTGTGTTTAGTTGTGCAGCTGCGTGTCGTCTGCCTGCCGGCGCCCTGCTGGCAGATGTCCTCCGGGTAGTCCGATGCCTGTTTATCCACAGCAACCACAAGCCTCATTAAAATTTTCGTGGTTTACCCTTGAATTATGGGGTTCAGTCCCCACGTTTCTGACTAATCATGCATTTTTCTGGAGAAGTAAATGGCAGCCCCCAAAGACTCGACTGATGACAACAAGCACGACCCGGCAATGGCCGAGACACATGCAGAGGGTGCGCCTGCGGTCAATGACGAGGCGGTTGTTTTAGACCCCATCGAGCAATTACAGGCTGACCTTGCTGCTGCGTTAGCCCAGGTCGCCGAACAAAAAGATCAGGCTTTGCGTGCCCATGCCGAAATGGAAAACGTGCGTCGTCGCGCGCAAGAAGAAGTATCTAAAGCCCGCAAATTTGGTATCGAGTCGTTCGCAGAGGGTTTAGTGCCCGTTAAAGACAGCTTAGAGGCCGCCTTGGCCCAAGCTGAGCAAACCGCTGAAACCATGCGCACCGGTATTGAAGTGACCCTCAAGCAACTGGTCAGTGCCTTTGAGCGCAATCATCTGAAAGAAATCGCACCCGAGGCCGGCGCTAAGTTTGACCCGCATCAACATCAGGCGATTGCGACGATTCCGGCTGAACAAGCGGCCAACACGGTGGTGCAAACGCTGCAAAAAGGCTATCTGATCGCAGACCGTGTCTTGCGCCCAGCGCTGGTTACGGTCGCGGCCTAAACGACGAGAGGTAAGTTTTCTGTGGTTTTGGGTAATAAAAGGCGGTTTTAGTCTTGAAATCGCCCAATTCCCCCCCAATTACTACTCATCAAAGCAGTTCATCCTAATTCTGATTTTTAAAAGGTAGTTTGACCATGAGCAAGATTATCGGTATCGACCTTGGCACCACCAACAGCTGCGTAGCAGTGATGGATGGCGGGAAAGTAAAAA
>JBIIWK010000016.1:0-21403 GCA_044338955.1 Burkholderiaceae bacterium | reverse complement strand
CCGACCACCATCCAGTCACCCAACACCGCAGTACCAAACAACTCAGCGGGCGGCTCAGTGGGCGGCGCGCCTTGTAGCAACACCACACCGTCGACTTGCCGATTTAACAAACTTTGCAACAGCAAACGAAACAACGCCAAAGCACGTCGATTCTCGGGCTGAGCGTACACGGCATGAGTCGTCACAAGAAGAATGACCGCAGCCTGCGCATCGGCCGCCTCTTTGGCCGACGCAAGCCACGCCTGCTTTTCTTTTTCAGGCCAGTGCTGCCCCTTGACATTGAGTCCGTATTGTCGAGCTGCGCCCGCAATGAGCTGGGCGGCTGGATCAACCCCCTCACCCCACGCAATCACCCACGCGCATTTGTCTGCCATGTCTCGTCCTTAAGAAAAAGTCGCGACGAATTCGCCGGCAGCATCAACATCCAATTTCGCTTTCGTAGGATTGGTATTTTTTGCCATGCTTTCGAGCAAACTATTTGAAAGCAGAGGCAAAACCGTACCCTTCAGGATAAAGTCGATGTTACGTGCACCCGTTTCAACTTCGGTACAACGCGCTGTAATGGCGTCACGCGCAGGGGTCGTAATTTCAAGGGCAATCTTGTTATTTGCAGCCATACGGTTGATGACTTTCTTAAGCTTAAGATCAACAATACCGCGCAGCGCATCTTTGGGTAAGGTATAGAACGGGATCACCGTCATACGCGCCAGTAACGCAGGCTTGAAGTGATTGGACAAGATTGGTCGCACCGCCGCCATCACGACCGCGGGATCAGGACGCTCGTCTCCCGAACACAATTCAGTGATGACATCGAGCGCCAGATTCGAAGTCAAAAATACAACCGTGTTTCTGAAGTTGATTTCACGCCCTTCCCCGTCAGACAAAATCCCCTTGTCAAACACTTGATAAAACAAGTTCACGACATCGAGATGTGCTTTTTCAACCTCATCAAGCAGCACAACTGTGTAGGGTCGTTGACGTACCGCTTCGGTGAGCACACCGCCCTCACCATACCCAACATAGCCTGGAGGCGAACCTACTAAACGGCTCACGGTATGCTTCTCTTGAAATTCACTCATGTTGATGGTGACAATCGACTGCTCACCACCAAACATCATGTCGGCCACCGACAACGCGGTTTCGGTTTTACCCGTACCGGAGGGACCTGCCAGTAAAAACACGCCCATTGGCTGATCTGGATCACGCAGACCTGAACTTGCCGATTTCAGCACCTCAGAGATCGCAGCCATGGCGTGGCCTTGGCCTTTAATTCTGGCCTCTAAAGACTGCTCAAGCGCTAAGGCGCTTGCGGCGTGGTCACGCATCATTTTGCCTAATGGCACGCCCGTGCGGTCTGACACGACCTTTGCGATGGTATCGGGCGCCACTTCAATAAAGACGAGCTTTTCTTTGCTTTGAAGTTCTGCAAGTGCAGCTTCTGCTATGCGAATCTCTTGCTCGACTTGATCGAGCGTACGTGGCGTTGCAGTTTGCTCATTCGCTGTGGGTGTCGCATCCGCCGAGGCCGCCCCCTCAGCTTTGCCCGCAGGTGCGGCGGGCGCACCAGGTGTGGTCGCAGTGGGTACCGCAGCCGCACCCAATGCAGTGGCGGTAGCTTGCGCTTGATCCTTTTTAAACTGCGCACGTTCTTGGCGCAAACTCACGACAGTACGTGCAGCCTGAAGCTCTTTATCGAAGCGTGCCTGCAACCCCACTAGCGTATCCGCGATACTCTCTTGCTCTTTGGCAATCGCAGCTAAGCGCTCGAGGTCAACACCAACCCCGTTATCTTGGTCGCGTAATAAACCAAGCTTTTCGCGCTCGAGCATTTGCAACTGACGCTCGCGGTCTTCAATGAAATCTGGCTTTGACGACAAGTTCACTTTGATGCGCGCGCAAGCCGTATCGAAAAGATCGATAGCTTTGTCGGGTAACTGTCGGCCGGTAATATAACGATGCGAGAGCTCGGCCGCCGCATGCAAAGCATCGTCGCGAACAATCACTTGGTGTACTTCTTCGTAGCGAGATTTCAAACCGCGCAAAATCTGTACGGTCATTTCGACAGAGGGCTCGTCGAGTTTCACCAGCTCAAAGCGACGCGCGAGTGCAGGATCTTTTTCAAAATATTTTTTGTATTCACTCCAGGTGGTTGCCGCAATCGTGCGCAACTCACCACGCGCCAGCGCAGGCTTCAGAAGGTTCGCGGCATCGTTGGTACCCGCAGCGCCACCGGCGCCAATCAGCGTGTGTGCCTCATCAATAAATAATAAGATCGGCTTGGTCGAGGCCTTGATTTCATTGATCACGCCACGCAAGCGATTTTCAAACTCACCTTTGACACCTGCGCCAGCCTCGAGCGCGCCCATATCTAAACCTAAAATCGTGACGTCTTTGAGAATGTCAGGGACATCACCTTCGATGACGCGTACGGCCAAGCCTTCAATAACAGCTGTTTTACCGACACCGGGGTCTCCCACACAAATCGGGTTGTTTTTGCGACGTCGCGCCAAAATATCAACCATCTGACGGATTTCAGGATCACGCCCAAACACTGGGTCGATCTTGCCCGCACGCGCTTTAGCGGTGAAGTCTTCACAAAATCTTTGCAAGGCGCTACCTGCTTTATCGCCTTGCGGCGCGGCGCCTGCGCCAGAACCAGTCTCATTGCCCATCGGCCCTGATTCACCGGCTTCACGCGAAGTTGCAGCGACTTGACCTAAGAGCCCCATCACTTTTTCTTTATTTAAACCGTCAAGCAGTTTGGTATACGAGTCGATGCCATAGAAAGACAAGCGCGAGACAAAGGCAGCAAACAGTGCGCCCGAACGGATGCGGTTTTCAAATAATTCAACTGAGGCAATCAACCAGCCGTCAGCAAATAGTTCGGGGAGCAACGGTGAAAATTGGGGCTTACCACCATTGCCTGTTTTAAAGGACTCGATGGTTTGATCCAACGCTCGCATGACACGTCCGGGATCGATTCCTGCTTGTTTGAGAATCAGCTGAATATCGCCCATGGGATCTTCAAGCAGGCGGGCCATCAAATGCTCGACGGTGATCTCATAATGCGTGCGGCTTAAACAAGTGCCGGCAGCATTTTCGAGTGCGCCACGGCAACTCGTGTTCAGTCTGCTAACTAGTGGTGCGAAATCAACTACCTGCATTGCTCTCTCCTTAGTACGACTCGACAACCAGCCGGTGCATCACTGCACGCCTGGATTAATTAACAAAATATGAAAAACTACCCGTGCGACGTGCGTGCCCAAGAGAAGCACCCAGTCCTAATTTCGCCATCCCTAAAGGTTTAGGGGTTGGTTGGCGTTCAACTTTAAAGCGAATACGTAAATTATCTAGCGCAAAGAGTTGCAACGACTGTGTCAACAGTGGATACAGTTTTCCGCCAGGCACAACAGCTTCAATATCAGCATCCGCTTGGCCTTGCAAAACGATTGCTACATTGTTTCGACGATCGATCAGGGTGTCGCCTAAAACGGCTTGGCTCCCTAACTGGTGCGATACGCGCCCCAGGCATAACCGCGCTTGCGCCGGAACCCGCATACGAGTGGGCACACACGGATACACTTTGGTCGCGCCAGAACGCACAACGCAGTTCACAAGCGCCTGCAGACCACTTGCTGAGCGATGAGCAGTAGATAGCAAGGGCGCAAGATGTACGATTCGCGGCCATTGATCAAACCGTTTACGTGCGGCGTGACCGACCAAGCCGACCCAACTCGTCTGGCGAGTCAACTGACGTTCGGTCAACCCTGCCTGCAAACCTGTCAAATTACGGTGCCGAGTCCATGCTTTGATCAACAATGGATAGGCTGCATAGTGAAATATATCCAATAAGCCACGTGCGCTCGTTCGCCCTTGTTGACTGGCCTGCATCAAGCCTTCAGTGTAAAAATAGGGCAGCGGTGAAGTGACCCCGTATAAGCCAAAAAAACCAGCTTCGACTTGGATTTTCCCGTCGTTGCGCGTTTCAATACGGGCGAGATCATGCTCTGGAAACGCTAAGGACAATGTGGGGCGAACTCTGAGCACGGCGGCCAGACGAGACTCCCACTCTTCGGGCGAAACCTCAAGACCTTGCGCGAGGCCCTCTTGTTGCAGCGCGTGCGACAACAAACGCGCCATCTGAAAAAAATCCAGTTGTGCGTAATTTTTACTAAAAAATGCTTTTACAGCATCAAGTCCGGTGCCAACATCGTGGGCCATTCGAACTGCTCTCCGCTTACAGGGTCTGCCACCACAAGTGTGACAAACGAATTTAATCCTACGAGTCCAGCAAAAAATGGTGAAAGCAGCTCACCAAATAACATTAAGTCGCCGGCGCTCGCGTAATAGTCAAGTCTAAGCTTCAGACGAACAATATAGCCACGCACAAGACTGCCGCGCACAAGGCGAGAATCGCTGTTCAAGGTCACCTCTTCGATTCCGGCAATGCGGCGTCGCGCTGCGGTGAGTCGTCCTGGATCACCTCCGCCCTCTGGCAGATAAACGGACAACATTTCCTTGAGAGTTTCGATTTCAGCAAAGGCCTGCAGATTTAAGCGCGCATGGGCAACAACTTTCCACATGGCGTCCACGCCGAGCGCGGGCAACGACCAACCCGTTGGCAAGGTTACGTTCGTAACTGTGACTTTTTCGGGTGATTGGGTTGTACGCAACGAAATATCACCAAGTCGTAAACTTTCTGGCAAGCGGCCGTTGGTGCAGCGCACCTTGATGGATAGCGTTTCACGTCTTGCGAGGTCGAGCTGCCGATTAAATGGCAGGCGTATGTGCTGCTCAAACGCACTACGCTTGACGCTATCACTGGCGATGACCTGATACTTCAGCGCATCATCTTCAACCAGTAAGTCGGTCGTGGGCATGTAATATTTTTCTTCTGACTGCCCCTGTACACGACCCGTCACGGTCAGCACATCATGCACCACTGCGCGGCCGGGCTCGTAGCCCATGGGCTCAAGCCTGTAGCTTTCTTTTAGATGCGTCACCTCTATGGGATTCGCATAGGCTTCAAACAGATTAACAGCCGGTACCGCATTGAGCGTGAAGTGTGACAAGGCTGGCTTGGGCAACTTTGCCGTTGGTAGCTCTAACTCGAATTCAATGACAAACTCTCGACCGCTGCCGCGCGTGGCCCAATCTTCAAAGCCTTGAAGTTGGATAAAAAAAGCGCGTTCTGGAAATGCTAAGACTTCACGGATCCATTGCAGATGCGGCGCAATCGATCGATTGGTCATGAACAGATGCTGCGAGGCGTCTAAGCCATTAAATGTGAGGGCCAATGGGTGTTCATCTGTTTGCCCCACACTACGCACAGAGACTTGCCTGAGGTGCTGCCTGAGCGCCATCAAGAGAGTAGTCGCCTCGGGGTAAGGCCCCGACAAGTACAGTGCAAGCGAATGACCCGTCCATTGATTGAGTGGCTGCCCTAACATCTCGAGTTCAAGTGTGAGCGTTGAGCGATTTCTGCTCAGTGCTTGCAGATTAAGCCCCGTTAACTTGATCGGCTGTATCGCAATCGGCCAAGATGTTGAAAACTGACACGCGGTCTCTTGCACGCGTACCGAGGCGAAGGGCGTATTAGCCTTCACGGCATATCCATCGGGTAATTTACCACTCGCACTCAACGCGAGCACTGCAGCTGCTGGTAACGGACTGATTAGATCGGGCCCGACTAACGACACCACGTCGCCGATAAACTCGGGCAACTCGTCATCCATCTTTTGCCTGACCATGGCCGTTAAAAAGGCAAAGCCCTGTAACAGGCGTTCGACGTCAGGATCGCCACTACTGCCTGATAAGTAAGAGGCAATGGTTGGATTTTCGGTGGCGAACTCCTGGCCTAAACTGTGTAATCTCGCCAGCTCTGCGGCATAGATCTGCTCAAAGGCCATGCGCAAGTTCCACTCTGACTTGTCCAGCAGAGTCGATCCGCAAAAACATTGACAATTCTTTTATGACTTCTGTCGAGCCGACGCTAAGATCGATCTGCCCCTTCAAAATGAACTTCAGCGTGATGACTTCACGCTCTTCAACGACCTGTTGAATCGTCGGTTTGAGTAGTCGCTTTTCGTAACGATCAATCTGAATCAGAATCTCTCGTTGGATCTCACTGACATAGCCAACAGCAAATGAGCCGGCAATGTTAGACATGTCAGACAATCCGTACTCGACATCAACCGGTACCGAGCCGCGACGTACATTTAGCAGTCGCGAAAGATAGCGTTGAATGGATGCTTTGACCAAGTCTTCAGGAGTACGCCTATCATTTAGATTGGGTAACTCCTGTCGACTCAGCCTTTCAAGCAGTCTTTCTTTAACCACTCAAGCACCCCGTTCAATCAAAGACTTAGGTTTTAGGGGCGTTCCATGAGTCTTGCGCCTCAATGCCATCAGGCGTCCAGGTGTCGATGATGGTCTCGTAGGTAAACGCGATATCTTCCATGTGCCCCATGGTTCTTTGGAGCGGGTCTAAACAATTTGGTACCCAAGTATGGATGTGGGTGATGATGGCGTTTTTGAGCTCTGTTGTGTAATAGAGCTCTTCTTTACCGGCTGGCGAAATACGGTAGTACGACAGTTTAACGTCGCTTAATTGCTCACCAGAGGTCAACGCCTGAAACAGCTTAGGCGAAGCTTTATCAAGCTCTTTAGTTAAGGTCAAAGCACCATGTACGCGCTTGCCAGTCGGGAGGCCGGTTTGGGGCGACTTGGGGATTTCAATCATATGCTCGACAGCCTGAATGAGCATGGTTTTTTCATGGCCTTTGATCGTGCAGCTACCGTCGATAGCGCCCTGGGTATTGCCCGTCACAGTTAAAAAAGCTGGGGTTGGCATTCTTAGCTCCTAATTGTTGAAAAGTAAAACATAAATTGTTTTGATGAAACAACGTGCTCGAGTAGGCGGCGCACCCCTTCAGGGATACGCCGCAGCCAGACTTTTAGCTCTTGTCCAGCTTGCCGACTAAAGACAGCGTGAACGAAGCACCCATGTACTTGAAGTGTGGGCGCACGCGCATAGAGACACGGTACCAACCTGGATCGCCCTCTACGTCACTGACCTCGATCTGCGCAGAGCGCAGTGGACGACGGCTACGTACTTCAGGGCCAGGGGCATCCATATCCGCAACGTACTGGCGAATCCAATTGTTGAGCTCGGTTTCAAGGTCGCCGCGTTCTTTCCAGGTACCGATGTTTTCACGCTGCAGTACTTTGATGTAATGCGCTAAACGATTGACCACAAAGATGTACGGCAACTGCGTACCGAGTTTGTAATTGGTCTCTGCCTCTTTGCCTTCTTTTGAGTTACCGAAAAACTTCGGTTTCTGGCAAGAATTTGCTGAAAAGAACGCAGCATTATCGCTATTTTTACGCATCGCCAAAGCAATAAAGCCCTGCTCTGCCAATTCAAACTCACGACGCTCAGAGATCAAAACTTCGGTTGGGATCTTGGTTTGGATCTCACCCATCGCTTCGTAGTTATAAATCGGCAAGTTCTCAACCGCACCACCGCCCTGAGGCCCGATAATATTGGCAGCCCAACGGTACTGCGCAAAGCTCGCAGTCAGTCGCGAAGCAAACGCAAACGCCGCATTACCCCACATAAAGCTATTGTTGCCACCGCTCACGTCTTCGTTGTACGCGAATTTTTTTGCAGGCACGGTATCAACACCATACGGCGTGCGTAACAAAAAGTGTGGCATCACAAGCGCCACGTTTCGGGCGTCGTCACTTTCGCGAAAGCCACGCCATTTGGTATAGGTCGGACTTTCAAAAATACCAGACAAGTCTTTCAAATCAGGGAGCTTAGCGTAGTCGTCAAGGCCGAAGAACGCAGCACTGACCCCGCCAATAAAGGGCGCGTGCGCCATGGCTGCAACGCTGGCGACGTACTGTAATAACGCGACGTCTTGTGTGCCAGGCCCAAACTCGTAGTTCGAAACGATTGCGCCGAAAGGCTGGCCACCAAACTGACCAAACTCGGCGGTGTACACGCTTTTGTACAAGCCCGATTTTGTAATTTCGGGTGAGTCTTGAAAATCACTCAACAAATCGTCTTTTGAGACGTTCATTAATTGGATTTTGACGTTTTCACGAAAATCGGTGCGGTCGACCAAAAATTTCAGCGAGCGCCAAGCGGATTCAAGTTTTTGAAACGCTGGGTCATGCAACACCTGGTCTACTTGCCGACTCAATTTTTTATCAAGCTCTGCAATCAACTCATCGGCCAAGGCTGCCGTGATACGGTCGGTTGAACGCTCGGGATCAAGGAGCGTACCGATAAAAGACTCGATCCCTTGCTTGGTAATTGCATACGAATCGTCGCCGGGACGAATTTTGCTCGTCTCTAGCAACTGGTCAATCAAGGAGCCGGACTCAGCCGCGCCGGAGGCCGCCCCTTGAGCTTTTGCTTGTTCTTCACTCATCTAAATTCTCGCTTTTGTGTGTGCTGTAGAGTTTGAATAGATTACTTTTTGTCTAAGCCAAGCTCAGCCAACAGTTTTGCGCGACTACCTTCGTCGGCGACAAGAGCCTGCAATTTTTTACGGAAGTCTGGGACATTGCCCAACGGGCCTTTGAGTGACTTGAGGGCCTCGCGCAGCTCGAGGATACTTTTCAGCTCAGGGACTTTCTCAACAATTGCGTCGGGCTCAAAATCGGCGAGCGACTGAAAATTCAAACTGATCGCGAGGCTATCGTCCGAATCTTCTTTTTGCAAGCGATTAGGCACGCTGAGGTCGAGCGACAACTTCTGTGCCTTGAGTACTTCTTGAAAATTATCTTTGTCGACATTAATCGGTGCTCGCTCTTCGACAGGACGGTCATCCGCGCGCTGAGTGTAATCGCCCACCACCAACAATTTCAGCGGCAATTCGACTTCAGCCTGCGCATCACCTGTGGCAGGTTTGTAAGTGATATTAATTCGCTCTTTAGGTGCTACTGAACCTGCACTCGCCATAATATTTCTCCTGGAATGAATCAAAACGCTTTCTTGTCAAGCAACGGGAAGCAACGCGCACTAGCCTTTTAGGTACAAAAAAATACAGTCGCGAGCTGCTGGCTGTATTTAAAATGAGTATTCACTAGAAGGCGTACTGTGCGAATATAACAAGACAATTCCGTATCAAATACAAATAATTGCGTTTGAAACAGTCTTTTTGCAAAAAAAATAGCTAAGGATTGCTTTCCCGGATCATGACGCCCGTCCGCCCGTTCATTTGGTCGGGATTTTCAAAGTGTCGCCTACTTTAATGGTCGTATCGTTCAGTTGGTTCAGCGTCTGAATTGCCTTAATACTCGTTTTATATTTTTGAGCCAACTTCGACAAGGTATCGCCCGCCTCAACGATATGCTTATTCCACTGCGGCGCCGGTGCGGCTGGGGTGGCTGGGGTAGCCGGGGTGGCTGGGGCCACCCGTGCACCGACAGGCCCTGCCGGCGCAACTTGCGGGGCGACCGCCGAAGACGCTACTGCCACGGGCGACACAACTGCCGCGGCCACGCCGGAAGATACGCCCGCAGCCTGAACCGCTCGTTGCTCAATAATCTTGGGCAGGTCCATATACGGAGCGACCGGCCGACCTGTCGACCAACACTGACCTACCCTATCAGGCACGCCGAATTTATTACGCGCAATCGCCCCCGCCGAGGCCGTCGCCATGGTGGCCTCTGTCAAGTGGCTATAGTCTTCTGCGAGTTTTAATAATGCTTGCTGACCCGAAAAATCGTATCGAACCGTAATACTTCGAACGTCTTGATCGTCGAGTTGTTGTTTTAAGGACGGAAAATCCTCTGGTGTGAAAAGTCGCTCGCCATCTTGAAACTCTTCAATGAAACGCGCCATCCCTAGTACACCCGGGTAACGACGAGTCAGTACGAGATTATGAATTTTGATCTGCAGCGAAACGTCGCCGCACAAATCCGGCGACCAGGTAATCGTGTCGCTAGTCTGGATATTAAAGTTATTTAATACAATTTCTTCGTTGGCACATTGCAGGGTCAAAATCGCGGCAAAAGGTTTAACTTGGGCGCTTGCGTTCACACCAAGCGGCTTGGCGGCGATCGTCAGCTTGACGGATTTTCCCTTGGCACTTTCGGCCCGCTGGTCTTTGACCAGTTGCCCCACCCGCGATCCTACGGATTGATTTAAAAACGGAATGAACTCTTGGCTGAAGGGAAACTTATAAGAAACATTAGTCAAATCGGCAGTCGCTGTAACAGCCTGAAACTCAGTACTTCGTTGCTGTAAAAATGGCTTAGATGGCCCCGCCGCGAACATCCACACGGTTCCCTGCGGCCCGAATAACTGCTCACTGCTTTCTTTCGCGCTCACGGTTGTTTGCAAGCGCCAGAGCACGCTCTTCTCCCAGTCTTTTTGTAAACCACACGAGGCCTGTTCGGTAATGTAACGAATCAAGAGTTGTAAAGGCCCCCCCACCAATGGCCACAGTACCGCGTCTTCAGGGCTATCGTAGCCAGAGCGCCTGCGAAACTCAAAAAACGTCTCTTGTAAAGTGCGTAACGTCGACAGCTTTGTAGCCGGATCCAAGCCATAAGAAAAGAAATCTGCAGCCATTTGAAACGAGCTACCTTCCCCTTCTACCGCTGCAGCGACCGCTGCGTCAAAGCCTGTTATAAATTTTTTATAGGCATCTATCGTACCTAGCGCTTGTGTCATTTGGCTAGATGTCGGCGCAAGTGACCCTGTGCTCACAGACTCTTTAAGCGTCCGCCCTCCGACTTGGTTAATGACCCCAACCAAGGTGCCCGTGCGGCTCGCTAAGCTCGCATTTTTTTGCGCCTCCGCTCGAAACGAGGTGAAGTCTCGCGAAAACTGTAACCAACCTGGAAGATTTTCGCGCGGCACCTCACTGAATTCACGTTCCAAGCGGCGGATAAACGAGTAGTAAGGGCTATTAGAACTATTTGCGCGCCGCACTGCTGACCTCCAGGCGGGCTCACTGACCAGCAGATTTTCGCCCTCTGAAAACGTTGACGCGAAGGCATGCCAGGCACTGATGCGCTCGGCCTGATACCATCTCTCAAAACTTTCGCGCCGAGCAGCGAACTGCGCAGAGTCATCAAACGCCATCGCAAGTTCGTCTAAAAAACCTTCAATTTTCAACTGCCCTGCACGTGTAAAGGCGGGTCGAATTTGAGCCCCCTTGACGCTGACCGAATCTGGCACCCAAAACTCAGTCAACGTCACCGGGATAGCGTCAGACTGATCGTCCGCCCAAGTCAACAACCACCCCATTTGCCCAGGCGCAAACACGACTTCATTCAGACTTTTAAAATCACGTTGTGCCTCTGAGACAATCTCAGGATCACCGTTCGCCGACCAGGCAAAATAAGCGCTGATTAAACGATCGTAGCCAGCAATGACATCAGGACTCAATACCGAGTCTAGCGCGCGCAAAACTTTGGTTGGCACCGAGGGCATTTCTAACAACTCATCGTAGCTTGCCCCGCGTAACCCAGCCATACTTTTGTTGTAATACCGGACAAGCCCCAATATCATTTCAGGGTAAATCGACGCTTCGGGTCGCGCCAACAGGTCTGAAATTCGTTTGTCAAAAATACTATTACGTGCAAACAGTTTTTTCATTCCCGCAACAAAAGCAATTTTGATGTCGTCCTCTAAACCATTTACCTCGCTACTAAAGGCTAGCCATTTGGTATTCCACCCCTGCTCTTGGTCAAGCAACAAGTCAACGATCGCAAGCATCGCTGACAGCCTTTGGCGTGAGTACTGCGTATCGACTTGCGTATGCGCATCAATCGCCGGAAAAGCCGCCTCAATTTGGCTCAGGGTGGACTTGGTCGCTGCGTAGGACAACAGCAAAAAACTAATGATCGCGACGTTGACGGCAAGCCACGACACCCACGCCAGATTACGGGTGACCTGATTCCAGCGATTCACAATCTGCGTTGGCAAGAATGTGCCGCGATCACGAGGCAAGATGCTGCCAAAAAAATCATGTAAAAACAGCCCGTGATCGGCCGTTTGTTTAATGGGGCTGGGGCGTAGCACCTCGCTCAGAATACCTGCCACGCTAGTACCCGCTTGCCTGCCACTCGCAAAGAAAATACCGCGCAGCAAGGGCTGCTCAAGGTAGGGGTTATTGCCGACGCAAGCCGACAAAAATTGCTGTAGGCCCGGACGCACTCGCTGCACTTCGTTTGGAAACAACAAAACTTCTGAGGTCAGTTCGACCCCCTTGACACCCATGTCAAGCCGCAAATGCTTGAGTCGATCGGTGATCGACGTAAAGGCCTTCGCTAAAAAATCGCCCTCAGAGCCATCGCCCTGTTTGGCAACGCCTAAGTACCCCATGGCCTGTTCAAGTTGATCCTCAGACAGGGTATTGGCCCACTGCGTAAATCCAGTGATCAAATCTGACTTTGTAATCAACACGTAAATCGGAAAACGCTTGTCAAACAACCGGATCAGTTGATCAATTCGTTCGCGCAATACACGCCCGCGTTGTTGAAGCTGCTCTGCATCATTTTGTAATAAACGCTCAGCGTCAATCACTACAACTAAACCATCCAAGCCATCTTTGGGCCTCGAACGGGCCAACAGCTCTAACAGCTTTTCCCATTCAATTTGATCAGACTCGACTGACTGCGGCGAGACGTAACGCCCAGCAGTATCAATCACAATCGCTTTACTAAAAAACCACCAATCGAAGTTGCCTGTCTGCAGGATGGGGGCGGATTGAGCGATATTTTTTACAACAGAGGTCAACCGTGTACGCGTGATCGCAGTCGTCTTTCCTGAGCCTGACTCACCCACCACTAGGTACCAAGGCAAGACACGCAAAGGATTTCCAAAACGCTTTAGGCTCGACTTCCGAAGCAAGTCAACTGAACCCTTCCACTTGTCAACGAGATCGAGCAAAACGGGGTTCCCGGCATGACGACGGGCAACAGCTTCAGACTGGGCAAGCTTGAAACGCGAGCGCCTGGTGATCCAGATTCGACGTGCAAGGCGTATCAACAGCCCCATTGCGACCACAATCGCCGTCAGCGCAAATGTCGCCCAGACCGGCCAACCTTCGTATAAAACCAGCGCCCAACTCAACAACAGCAAAACGGCTAGTATTACCAGGGCAACCAGAACATTCAGGACTGTTTTCATAGGTGAATAGACTGACGAAACTGCCGTACCGACTGTTCAAGTTCAGAATTAAGTGCCACGGCTAACCCTGCCATCAACAAAATCGGTAGGACGATCAGCGCAACCGTCGTCAGCTTAGGCCAACTGAACAAGCGCTGAGCGCGACTTTTTTTGACGGGCGACTCTGCGCGATAAGCGGACGGAAAAATCGGTAGGGATCCCGCATCGTTTGAGACGCCCATGACCTCTAGAATCTCTCGATACTGCTCTAACCTGAGCGCGGACAATGCTGCCGCGTCCGCGGGATCTGCATACCGCCCAATAAACCCTAGGCACAGACACAGCAGATAGATTTCGCGCACTGGTGCATCTTGAGCACCTAAGCTGGCGAGTCGCTCAAAAAATTCTTTGCCAGCGAGGGAAGTTTTAAAGTAACGGCGCTGTAATAAATGTGGCTGCCAAGCCATGGGCGTTTGCCAGACTTTCAGGCGCGCAATACGCTCGTCGGCCCAAGCCACAATCGGAAACAATCCTTGCTGAAACAAGTCAACGTCTACGCCCGCATTGACAGACTCAGTTCGCGCTTGCTGGATCATCGCGTCTAACGTTTGAGCGACCTCTTGGGGCGTGTTCGCTTGCGCATTTTCATACGAGCGAACAAACGCGACGAGCGGCATAAAAAAGTCTGACAGCCTCATATCACCCTCTTAGCACGACCACTTCGACACGCAGATCTTCAGGAGCCTGCGCCCAAAACATCGCGACTTCACCCTCTTGCTCTACCGCCTCCCAGGCTTGTGCCATTTGCTCGATTCGGTAGTACCTCGTATTCGAACGCTGTGGCAAGCCCTGCGGCGGCGTCAACACCTCGATCAGGTCGATCCCGGGTAAGGCTAAATCAATCAAGGCGGGCAGTTGACTAGGCGCAGCGATGCGCACAGTTTTCACAAAGTCTTGCGATAGCCGATCGTTGTTAGAACCGGTCTTCGTCACCAAGTAGAAACGGTTACGCGTCGCAAAAAATTCGCTGGGTAACGCGCCCACCAGGAAATCGCCTTTAGGCTCAAGATAGGCGTAAAACTCGGGCCCAACTGAGATTTCGCTTAAAAGCTGGTTGATTAGTTTTCGCGCCGCCAAAAAACAGGATCCTAGGTTTAAATGGTCATAACGAGGCATACCCTCGTCTTTGTCACCTTGGCGACCCATTACATCTGTTCGATCCGAGAAGGTGCTAAGTTCGCCCACACACATCCTCAAAAATCCATACACCGTCCAAGGGTGGATTTGATCGGTCTCTGTCAGATGGACGGCAAGTGGTACCAAACGGTTCAAGGCCTGCACGGCCTGCATTAACAATAGGTAGTCAGGGTCAAGCTCTTGGCGTTGCATTTCGCGCGGGACTTTATATTCAATAATTTGACGCAACCGACCTGCCATGTCGTCCCGAACGTCGTTGAGGACGTCGCTCAGCAGTCTCGACCCGGCCAATGTATAACTCGGCGGCACCGAATGCGGGGCTACCCGAATCGTATCCACATCTCTGACCAACTGCGCCAATGGGATCAGGTCGTAATCGCCAAGCGTATCTATTTCAGGACCAAAAAAAATCTTTGGAGCATAGAGTACCGTTGGCATATTGGCCGCTGGCCCCGAGCCATAGAGGTCTGGCATTTGGTGCGCATCACCCAAACTGACCATGCGCGACGTTACTTCCGCAGTGTCATGTAGTGAATCGACCACCGCAACATTGGGCGCAACGACTGATAATTTTTTCAAGCCAAGATAAACGTCGAGCGGAGTATCGGTCGCGGTCCAAATTTGATCAAACGAACGCCCGCTGATGACCGCATTACCTGGAAACTCTAAATACGTTTGATCCTGAAAAATCACATGCGCCGCCCGTATTTGAAACGTGCGGGCAGTCAGCGCTTCGGGCGCTAACTCAAGATGCCCAACCCCCCAGAAATGAGGGCTCGCGGCCTCGTACAGCGGCTTTCGATAGAACTGCTGAGTCTGCTCAAGACGCTGAAAGTGCTGAGGCTGTAAAAACATGCCCTGATGCCAGTAGGTTCCTGTTCTAAAATCCATCAACTTTCACCCCTTAATCGATTAACTTGAATGCCGCATCAGCACTAGTTTTTGCCTGCGTGACTTGACTCTCCAAACTGATTTCTGGCTTTACCGTCCCCAATGGAACAGTTTCCTTAATCACTTTCTTCTCAAAATCGTAGGTCAACACTTCGGCGTTAACAATTCGGTCGTTACCCAAAAAGAGCCTGAGTGCGAGTATTGCGGGCTCAGCTTTATAAGTGGTCGTCACAACTCCGGAGGTGGCGATGTTGAGCGGGATTCTGAAGAGTCGCGCGGCTTGAACCGGCTTGAGTTGGTAATATCCTGCTATGAAACCGACAAATTTTGCACCCTGGACTCGGTCAACCTTCAGCGTTGTTTTCTTTCCGGGGTTCACCACATAGCGATCAAACTGCACAACTTCAGGAGAGGTCTTGCCCCCCACCAACACCTTCATGACCGCATCGGGCTTCGCAAGGAGATCGACAAACGCTTTTTGATCCTCCAACTGAAATACACCCAGCACGACGGTGTGCGATTGATTAGAATAAAAATTGAGTGTTAGATCAGAAACCAAATCCACGAGGATTGCGTCTTTTTCGTAAGGCCACTCGACCTCTGCCTTCGCCTCTTTGGGCGTATTGCCCCCTAAGGCAGAGTTTAGCCAAGCGCAACCCGACAATGCAGCCAGAAAACAGCCGACTAGTGCAAAACGAATCACTCGACTCAGCATTGAATTCCAATCATAATTCTTAAATCTTACGTGAGATAAAGGTTATAACATTATGAAAAAAATAATATAAATGGAGTTTAGCGTGAGTCATAACTTTCGACTAGATGTTTTCAAGCTTGGGCAGCGAGCAAGCCAAGTAGTGTGGTCATTATGCATATTTGCTGCGATGCAGCATATTGCTTGGGGTGCTGATAACGGTGCTCCGCCCGGCGCAGGAACGGTATCCGTCATCTCGGTCACTAGCGAAGTCATTAAAAGCTATGACAACCCAGAGGTGTGCAGGCAAACCATTCTCACTGCCCAGCAAATTGCCCAACGCGAAGAAGACGAAAAGACATGGTGGGAAAAAAACTGGATTGCAAGTCTAGCCGGCGGGGCGGGCTTAGTGGGTGGCGTTCCGCTGAGCGCGCATGTCGCATCGATCGCCTCCGGAGCCTTAGTCATGCCCACGATTCTGCTGACCGGTGGCATTGCTTTTTTCGTGACACAGCTGCTTGTTCCTGCCAACCCAATGCTTTCGCCGCCCAAACCAGGCAGCTACATCGCCTCGCAAAAATTTTATGTAGAGTCAGTCTGTCAACCCGAACCGCTTAAATACCAGGCACTCTCGCACTATCGCGTCAGCTATCGCTTCAATGGCAAAACTCAAACGGCCTTGCTCAAGTATGATCCGGGGGCGCGCTTAACGATCAACGCGCAGGGTCGGCCCTTAAATGAAATAATCCCAGCGGCGTTGCCTAAGCCCTAATTTTTTAATCTATCTCTGAGCGCAAATATGGCAGAGTCAAAGACAGAGTCCTTAGGCAACAAACCACGTTTTACATTTAGCTCTACGGGTCAAGGTTCAGCCACGTTCGACGTCGCAAGCCTTCAAGGCACCGAGAGTCTGTCAAAACTCTTTCGATTTGAGCTCACACTTATCAGTTCATCGACTGAGCTCGACTTCACACAAATGTTGGGCAAGCCGGCGACGCTCACCATTTTATCGATCGATGGCAACACTGAGGTGCCGTACCACGGGATCTTATGCGAGCTTGAACAAGGCAACCCATTGCGTGGCTCTGCGATCTATCGAGCAGTGCTTGTTCCTACCCTATGGCAGTTGTCTTTGACAAAAATCAACGAGGTTTACGGCAACGAGCAAACCATCCCACAGATTATCGAGAGCGTACTCAAGGCCAATAACCTAACCTCGCTCGATTATCAAATGTCGTTGATGAACTCAACACAATACCGCCAACGCAGCTTTGTCTGTCAATACCAAGAGACAAGTTTAGATTTTGTACAACGTTGGTTTGAAAGCGAAGGTCTTTATTATTATTTTGACCATGGCACTGATGGCGCCAAAACCGCCAAACTGATGATCTTAGATTACAAGCAGGCCGAACCTGCCACAGCCCTGAAGTTAGTGTATGCGCAGAAAGAAGATCTACAGACCGCTATGCAAGATAACTGTATCTTTAACTTTACCTGTACCCAGACCTTCTTACCCAAAACTGTAGTTGTACAAGACTACAACTATCGTAAAGCGTCACTCGGCGACCAGTTGCAAGCCTCTGCGGCCGCCAGCCCCACAGGGCAAGGCGAAGTCATGTATTTTGGCGACAACCTGCGTACGACCAACGACGCCACCAATCTGGCAAAGATTCGTGCTGAAGAGCTACTTTGTCGTGAGCAAATATTTGCTGGCAACGCCACCGCTGTTGGGTTGCGCAGCGGATACAAAATTGAACTCTCTGGTCACTATCGGTCAAGCTTCAACGGTTCGTACCTTGTTACCGAAGTCGAACACCGTGGCGCGCTCGCGGGCGTTTTATTTTCAGGTGATCGTGATGCTTCAACAGACGATGCAGGCGGTATCATCTACGAGTGCAACTTCAAAGCAATCCCTTCGTCCAAGCAGTTTCGTCCTGAACGTACAACGCCTTGGCCAACGATCGCCGGCTTAATGAGCGCTACTGTCGACGACGAAGGCGATGGAAAATACGCCCAACTCAATGAGTATGGCCAGTACAAATTACAACTTTTGTACGATCAAACGAGCAAACAACCAAACAAAGGATCCTGTTGGGTTCGACTCGCTACGCCTTATGCAGGCGTAAAGAATGGTTTGCATTTTCCGTTGCTAAAAGGTACTGAGGTCATGCTTGCCTTCATGCATGGTGATCCCGACCAACCCATGATCGTAGGTGCCGTGAGCAATTCCGAAAATAAAAATGTAATTACTAACCAAAACGCGACGGCTGCTGGAGTCCTTTCTCCAAGCACAAACATGATTAGTGTCAGCGATCTTGAGGGCGACGAATCTGTTTGCTTTTATTCGCCGCAAGGCGGCGCCACGATCATTATCGGCTCGCTTGAGGGCAGTAGTTCAAAAAAATAATAACGCCACGACACCGCTTCGATTCACAAACAGCTTGATATCTTGAGTCAACCTAAATAGGTTCTAACCATGAGCACTAAAAGTAAAACCTTTGGATATGGCTTAGTTGGCTCAGGCAGCAAAGTACTGATGTTTACCGGCAGCGAGCAGGCTTTTGTCAATGGTGACAAAACCACATTCACAATTGGCAGCGCCACCACAGCCACCATCGGCACAAGGCTAGATTTTCAAGTTGGGCCGTCTTATTCCTTCAAAAACTTTAACCCCACGCAGTGGGGCGCCCCCACAAATATCGACGACATTACCAAATGGGGCGAAGCCCAAGCATGGACAACATACGACTTCACCAGCGTCAAAGAAGTCAGATTTAACACGCACGAAAAAGGTTCGCTCGAGTACTACACCAACAAAACGTTTGCCTCCGGTGTCAGTTTTCAAGCGATCGCGGGTTATCGAAAGGATGGTCAAACGAAATACGATGACTACATCAAGTCTGTAGGAAAGGTGGGGTATACCTATTCAGTAACGGACGTTTTAGACGCAGTCAAAAAAATCACGCAAACGCTTGATCCCAAAGCATTAGGTGACAACCACCACGCAGCCATCCCAGCGGTACTCAGCACTGTAAAGACAGCGAACTCAACTTGGAAAGACCTGCAGGACGCCATAAAAAAAGACAGCGACCTTGACTCTGCAATTCATCCCGAATCGGTATTACAAGCGACAAAAGACTTAGTCTTTTTGGGCGTCAGCCCCGAATCAAGTAGCGCTAATCCTCCGCCTGTCGCAACGAGTTTGCTGCTGGCAAAATCCGCCATACTGGCTACTCGCGATGCCACGGACAGTGCGCCCTTTGAAAAAAATAGCGACGCGCAGTATGTCAACTTTAAACAAGCTCCGATCGATTTAGTCGAAGTCGCAAGAAAAAAAATCACTGCCAGTTCGACTGCAATCGCCCTGACGGCTAAAAGTGAAAAAAACGAGAAGGAAGACGCTAGCGTTTTAATACAAGCCACGGGCAGCGAAAGTAACATCAATGTTTTAGCACCGACCATCGCTGTCAATGCCGGTAGTGATAACAGCAGCAAGCTGCATGGCCTTTCGATTGCGATTTCAGGCGACGCCGAGATCAAGCTCGCGCACGAAAGCGGTAACGGTGCCAAATATATCTCGATTACTAAAAGCCAAATCAGCGTTCAATTTCAAAGCGGCACGTCCATCACAATGAGCGGCAGCGAAATAAAAATTACACAATCCAGCTCAACCATCACTGTCACAGGCTCGCAGACCACGATATCTTCGGGTGGGGTTCAAGTACAACTTTCCGGCGGTCAAGTAAAAGTCGGCAGCGGCTTAAAGGTAATTGGATAAGCATGCAAAGCCTTCGAGTATTGATGTCTTGAAAATCGTTAAGCCCGACGCAGCCGAGGTGCTCGTTAGAGTATTTTCTAATTCGCAGCAGCAATACTGCTTATCGATCGGCTTGATTCAATCGTTTGCGCTACATTCAAGCGCGACCTTACCTGCCCCCCATACCTCTCTTGTGTACGCTGTCGCCGCCGAAGCGCTAGGTAAAAATGCAATGCTAGACGAAGGTCTGCCTAAAGCGTGTGGCGAGTTTTTGTTATACGGTGCAGCCTATCCACCAGTGGGGCACTCTGGTCAGCCGCTTTCAGTCAAAGTAAGCGTGGGAGGATTGCAAAAACAGCTTGCTGTCTTCGGCGACCGTACGATCTCAACCTTGGGCCTGCGCAGCGCGCCCGCGACATTTAGCCGTATGCCGCTCACACCAGCAAACGCCTATGGCGGAAAAAGCTATCCACTCAATCCCCAAGGCAAGGGCGCTGACAAAGTTGCCGACCCCAAAACAACCGGCTTGCAACGGCCCATGCCTAACGTCGAGTTGCCCGATCAACTCATGCTCTCGGCAACAGAGCAACCAGCGCCTGCAGGCTATTGGGCTTTTACACCCGACTCACCCACACGCGCTAAGTTGCTTGGCCGCTTTAACGACCACTGGCTTATTAATCGTTGGCCTCACCTGCCAACAGATACGCAAGCTGATTATTTTCAAACGGCGCCTGCTGATCAACGACTGTCTCAATATTTTCGAGGCGATGAAGCAATCAGCCTGCATAATCTGCACCCACAGCTGCCATTCATTGAGACAGCCTTGCCAAAGAGTCGAGGGCGTATTTTTGTCGAACAACAACGAACGGCACAAGAAAGTATCTTCAAAGAATTAACAACACACATCGAGACTGTTTGGCTATTACCCGACCAGCTTACCGGACTCGTGCTCTACCGCGCAGTCGTCGCGATTGAGGACAGCACTGCGGCAGATATCAAACACGTTTATACCGAACTAGAGCCACTCGGCGAGCCGCCCAAAAGCCTCACAGAATGCCATCAAGCCCTTGCGGCGCAGACGCAGTCAGCCTGGGTGCCAGAAGGGCTCGACAGCGGCGCGGCGGCCGCCCTAGAGGAGAGCGCTACGGTAGGCACTGCCGTAGGAGCGGAAGTGAGCAACAATACGCACCGGATCACCACCGGACCAAGTCGTGAGCAAATCATCGCACGTCACGCCCGCGGCGAATCTTTCGCCAATGAAGATTTAAGCGGAATCGATCTGTCGGGGCTCAATCTATTAGGCGCTGATTTTTCAGGAGCTCAACTTGCCGAGGCTAATTTTAGCGATGCGCGTTTAGAGCAAACAAACTTTGACCGAGCGCTTCTTAGTCATGCTGTTTTTGTCAATGCGAACCTTGTGCAGGCAAGTATGGTCGGCGCAAGTGCAGGACACGTAAAGTTTACCCAATGTGATTTATCAAGTGCAATCTTGAAAGAGAGTGATTTTTCGCACGGCGACTTTACCCAAGCAAAATTTAATCAGTCTGATATGACTCTAGCAATTTTTTCTGGTTCGAAAATGCAATCAATATCGGCGCTTAACGTGATCGCCGAGCAAACGAGCTTTGAAGAATGCTCCCTGGCGGACGCTAATTTTTCGCACGCACAGCTTAAGTCAGCGAGTTTTCATACCGCCATCCTGACAGACACAAATTTTACACAAGCCGCA
>JBIIWK010000015.1:0-21517 GCA_044338955.1 Burkholderiaceae bacterium | reverse complement strand
TGCGACGTGCGACGGCTTTGGCCGAGGCTTACCGTATCCTTAAGCCGCCCCCTGGGCTGCGGGGTGTCGTGTAGGGGTTCGGTGCGAGGTACGGGCTTTGCCCGCTAGCCGAACTCTCAGGGCTGACTGGTGGCGGGGTGGGAGCCGCGCCGCGTGTTGGGCTTAAGCCTGCAGCAGGGTTTGCTTTTTCGGGAGACAAACCTTGGTGAAGCGTTGGTTCAGCGGTTTCTGGAGCGGCAGCTGCTGTAGCAGGGCTGCGTGAGGCGGGTTCGGCGCTTGGCTCAGGCTTGGCAGCGGCTTGTTCAGGTGGCGTCGTCGGCTCTGAGGGCCGAGCAGGCATTGCATCCAAAATTGAGCCTGAGCTTGAATAAGGCATGCTCGGCGTTAAGCCGCCAGGGTTGAACCTGAGCCCGCTTTGGGCCAAGGTAGTGCTCGGCAAAACGGCTGACGCCGCTACGAGTACGAGTGCCGCTGAAAGGGTGATGCGAAACATCTGTGCCACGACCGACTCCACTTAAACCGAACGCAAATTCTACTCTTGTGCAGAGTACTGTCACTCTGATTGTTTTGGTACTCCAAAGCGTTCTGGATGCTTTATCATCTTTAAAATCACTAAAAAACAACGGAGAGCGACAACATGGCACTCATTAATTACATCACGCAAATTCAATTCGACTTTGGTGTGGTGGCGCTGTTGCAGTCAGAGTGCGATCGGGTAGGGATCAAACGCCCGATGATTGTGACCGATGCCGGCGTGCGTGCGGTGGGCATCATCGACAAGGTCTTGGCACAGTTAAAAAACGCCGATGCCGTGGCTGTGTATGACCAGACCCCCCCCAATCCTACCGAGGCAGCCACGCGCGACGCCCTGAAGATCTACCGTGAGGGTAAATTCGACGGTTTGATCGCCGTGGGCGGCGGTTCGGCCATGGATCTCGCCAAAGCCGTCGCGGTGATGGCAACGCACACGGGCGATTTGAAGCATTTTGCAGCGATTGAAGGTGGGGTTGCGCGGATTACAGCCGCCACGGCACCGGTGATTGCGATCCCAACAACGTCGGGCACAGGCAGCGAAGTTGGCCGTGGCGCGATGCTCATCTTGGATGATGGACGTAAGGTGGGTATTTTGTCGCCTTTTGTGGTGCCAAGATCGGCGATTTGCGACCCCGAACTGACACTTGACTTGCCCCCGTTGCTAACCGCTGCAACCGGAATGGATGCGATTACGCATTGCTGCGAGGCGTTTATGTCATCGGCCTTAAATTTTCCGGCTGAGGGGATTGCCTTAGACGGCTTATGGCGCGGCTGGGCACATATCGAGCGTGCCACTCAGCAGCCGCACGATCGCGAGGCGCGGTTTCATATGATGAGTGCGTCAACCCAAGGCGCAATGGCGTTTCAAAAAGGTTTGGGCGCCGTGCATAGCTTGAGCCACTCGTTAGGTGGCATCAATCCTCGCTTGCACCACGGCACCCTGAATGCAATGTTTTTGCCCGCCGTGATTATGTTTAATCAAAGCGAGGCGTCTATGCAAAAGGGCAAAAAGCTTGACCGCTTAGCGCAGGCCATGGGGTTGGGTCAGGGCGCCGAGGTGGCCCCCGCTATCAAGGCAATGAACCAGCGCCTTGGTTTGCCTTCGGGCCTTGCCGCCATGGGTGTGACAGAAGACATGTTTGGCAAAATCATTGAAGGCGCGATGGCAGACCACTGTCATAAGACAAATCCACGCATTGCCACGGCAGAGGATTACGCCTCGTTACTGCGCCAGTCGATGTAAGCCTTTGCATACCCTGCAGCGATTGGTGCGGCAGGGTTTGCGAAATGACAGGTGAAAGACCGGCTCAGCCGCAAGCCCGCGCAACAGCAGAATCTCTGAGTCACTGCGCGGCGGTTGCTAGACCTGACTTACGCCGAAGGCGTTTCTTTGGCGTAGCGCTCTAATCCCTCAAGGATTTCTTGGTGCGCGTCGTCAACGCCGTACCAACCATCGACCTTGACCCATTTGCCTTGTTCAAGGTCTTTGTAGTGCTCGAAGAAGTGCTGAATGGCATTCAGGCGCATCGGGTTGATATCTGAAGCTTGCTTCCAGTGACTGTAAATGGGCAAGATTTTATCTTCGGGGACGGCCAATAATTTGGCATCCTCGCCGGCCTCATCTTTCATCTTAAGTACACCCAAGGCGCGACAACGCACCACGACACCGGGGATCACTGGAAAGGGTGTAATCACTAACACGTCAACTGGGTCACCATCACCCGCGATGGTTCTGGGGATGTAACCGTAGTTACATGGGTAGTGCATGGCGGTACCCATGAAGCGATCCACAAAGATCGCCCCCGATTCTTTATCAACTTCGTACTTAATCGGATCGGCATTCATCGAGATCTCGATGATGACATTAAAGGATTCAGGAAGCTTCTTTCCGGGGCTGACTTTGTCAAGACTCATTGGTATCTTTGCTGCAGGTTGATGGGTGAATACCCTAATGTTAACAAAGAAAGAAAGCGCCCCCCTGAGCTAAGTTTTGTTACATACTAGCGGGGCTAGTTCTTCCGGTGTCACAGACGGCTTAACGCCGCAGATAAAAACGATTCAAGACAACACACTTTAGGAGTTTTCGAGCATGAGCAACATTCAGTTGGGCCTATATTTCGCCCTGGGCTGCGGGGTTCTCGCAGTCGTTTATGGTTTTGTGGTCAGGTCGTGGATACTGAAGCAAAGTACCGGTAACGCCAAAATGATGGAAATCGCTGACGCGATCCAGCAAGGTGCAAGCGCCTACCTGTCGCGGCAATACAAAACCATCAGTATCGTAGGCGTGGTGCTGGCGATTTTGATCGCTCTGTTTCTCGATTACACGACCGCAGTGGGTTTTGTGGTGGGTGCTGTGTTGTCAGGCGCGTGCGGCTTCATCGGCATGAATGTCTCGGTGCGTGCCAACGTACGTACAGCGCAAGCGGCAACGGTGGGCATGAATGAGGCGCTCAATGTTGCCTTCAAAGGCGGCGCTATTACCGGTATGTTGGTGGTGGGCTTGGGCATGCTTGGTGTTGGCCTGTTTTATATGTATTTGATGTCAGTGGGCAAGGCCGGTGATCTGTCGGCAACCCTGCATCCTTTGATCGGTTTGGCCTTTGGCGCGTCCTTGATCTCAATCTTTGCACGCCTTGGTGGCGGCATTTTTACCAAAGGCGCTGACGTTGGCGCCGACTTGGTGGGTAAGGTCGAAGCGGGTATCCCAGAAGATGATCCACGTAACCCTGCAGTGATCGCTGACAACGTTGGCGATAACGTGGGTGACTGCGCGGGTATGGCGGCTGACCTGTTCGAAACCTACGCAGTCACACTGATCGCCACGATGGTGCTGGGCGCGATGATGGTTAAAGTTGCCACGGCCGAAGCGGTGATTTATCCGTTGGTGCTTGGTGGGATTTCGATCATTGCCTCGATCATTGGCTGCTCTTTTGTGAAAGCCACCCCAGGCATGAAAAACGTGATGCCAGCCTTGTACAAAGGCTTGATCATTGCAGGCCTGATCTCTTTAGTTGCCTTTTACTTCGCAACAAATTGGATGATGCCAGACAACGCCTTGGCAGACTTTGGCTTTAAAACCGGCGCCAAAATGCGCTTGTTCGGCGCCACGGTTGTGGGCTTAGTGCTGACAGCAGCGTTGGTCTGGGTGACCGAGTATTACACCGGTACAGACTACGCACCCGTTAAACACATCGCCCAAGCGTCAAGCCAGGGCCATGGCACGAATATCATCGCTGGCTTGGGTGTGTCGATGAAATCGACGGCTTACCCCGTGTTGTTTGTCTGCGCCGCAATCTATGCTGCGTTCTGGTTAGGCGGCATTTACGGCATCGCGATTGCTGCAACTTCGATGTTGTCAATGGCAGGTATCATCGTCGCGCTTGATGCCTACGGCCCGATCACCGATAACGCAGGCGGTATCGCAGAAATGGCAGGTATGCCACAGTCAGTCCGTGATATCACCGACCCGCTTGACGCTGTGGGCAACACCACCAAGGCAGTGACCAAAGGTTATGCAATTGGCTCGGCTGGTTTGGCTGCTTTAGTGCTGTTTGCCGATTACACACACCAACTTGAGTCAAAAGGGATGAAGATCAGTTTCGACCTGTCTGATCATATGGTCATTATCGGCTTGTTTATTGGTGGCTTGATCCCTTACCTGTTTGGTGCGATGGCGATGGAAGCCGTGGGCCGGTGTGCTGGCGCCGTGGTCGAAGAAGTGCGTCGCCAGTTTCGCGACATCAAGGGCATTATGGATGGCACGGGCAAGCCCGAGTACGACAAAGCCGTTGATATGCTGACGACTGCGGCCATTAAAGAGATGATTATTCCGTCGCTCTTACCAGTGGTTGTGCCGGTTGCCGTGGGCCTGATCTTGGGCCCGAAAGCGCTAGGCGGTTTGTTGATGGGTACGATCGTGACGGGCCTGTTTGTCGCGATCTCGATGTGTACCGGCGGCGGCGCGTGGGATAACGCCAAGAAGTACATTGAAGAAGGTCACTATGGTGGTAAAGGTTCAGAGGCACATAAAGCCGCTGTGACCGGCGACACTGTTGGCGATCCGTACAAGGACACGGCGGGCCCAGCAGTGAACCCACTGATCAAGATCATCAACATTGTGGCGTTGCTGATTGTGCCGCTGATGGTTCGCATGGCCTGATCATTTGCTGCTAGGGTCTCTGCCTGCCTGCATGCAGAGAGTTTAAAAAAAACCGCTCGCGCCTTGTGCTTGAGCGGTTTTTTACATAGAGTGATTAATATCAAAGACTCAGTACGTCGTACGAGTCATCACGGTCCGTTAATCTTTAAACTTGAAAATCATTAGGGTGTGCTTTTGAAAATCTACGTCGCAGGCTACCAGCACGAAACCAACACCTTTGCGCCAACCAAGGCCGATTGGGCTGCGTTTAATCGGGGTGAATCCTTCCCGGCCTTCATCGAAGGCCAACCTATGCTCGACAGCTTGCGTGGCGTCAATATCCCCATCGGCGGGTTTATCGAAGCGGCCCGACTTGAAGGGTGGCAATTGGTGCCTGGCTCTTGGTGTGGCGCGATTCCATCGGCACACGTTACGCGTGATGCCTTTGAGCGGATCAGTGATTCAAT
This sequence comes from Burkholderiaceae bacterium, assembly GCA_044338955.1. Taxonomy (GTDB): domain Bacteria; phylum Pseudomonadota; class Gammaproteobacteria; order Burkholderiales; family Burkholderiaceae_B; genus Zwartia. Next base: position 16,378 of record JBIIWK010000015.1, on the reverse strand, counting down.
TCTCGCTGGTATTCGCAACGGTGGTTTTGATGCCGTCTATCTTGACTTGCATGGCGCGGCCGTTGCTGAGCACGTCGACGACACTGAGGGTGAGTTGATTGCACGGATACGCGCAATTGTTGGGCCTAACTTACCAATCGTGGTCAGCTTAGACCTGCATGCCAACGTGACCCATCGCATGCTAGCCGAGGCAGACTGCTTAGCCGCGTACCGCACCTACCCGCATGTGGATATGGCCACTACAGGACAGCTTGCGGCAACGCTGTTGAAACGACGCATCAAGCGTGGCAGCAAAGAGCCGATGGCCTACCGCCGCCTGCCCTACCTGATTCCTCTTAACGCACAAAGCACGTGGCTTGAGCCTGCGAAGTCGCGCTACGAAGAGATCTTTGACCTTGACCGCGAGTTTGACACTTGCTTGAGTTTTTGTATGGCGTTTCCGGCGTCGGACATCGCAGAGTGTGCGCCGATGGTTTGGGGCTATGGGGATCGCGCCGAGGCTGCGGTTCAACGGCTTTACAAACAGGTGAGTGAGCCCACGCAGTGGAAACTTGAAATGTTCTCGGCGCGCGATGCGGTTGAGCGAGCTTGCTTGCTAGGCGAAACGAACGAGAAACCAGTGGTGATTGCGGATACGCAAGATAACCCGGGGGCTGGGGGCGATAGCAACACCACGGGTTTGCTGCGGGCGTTACTAGAAAAGGGAGCAGGCAAGCGTTTGCCGGGCAAAGTGGCGCTCGGCTTGCTCTTTGATAGTGCCACGGCAACCATGGCGCATGAGGCAGGCTTAGGGGCTTCGATCACCACGGCGATTGGGACAGCGGTGCCGACCTTCACCGGGCAGCTCAGTGATGCTCCGGTACAAGGCACTTTTAAAGTGAAAGCGCTATCGGATGGCAAAGTCACCCTCAAGGGCCCGATGATGACAGGCTCACGCATCACTCTGGGCCCCTGCGCGCTGCTTGAAATAGAGGGTGTCTTGGTGGCGGTCGCCAGTGGCAAAAAGCAGTTACTTGATCGTGAGCTATTTCGGATGTTGGGTGTGCATCCCGAAACGATGAAAGTGCTGGTCCTAAAAAGCTCAAATCATTTTCGGGCCGATTTCACACCGATCGCCTCGCACATCTTGGTGGCGAAGGCGGCGGGGCCGATGGCCGCAGACCCAGCAGACTTACCGTGGACCAAGCTCGCTAAAACCACGCGCACGACACCCTAGGCCTTGATCATGGCCACTCTGAACGTGACTCGACACGAACTGAACGGTGGCCATGCCCGCTTTGCCCTATTGGATCTTGCCTTTCGTCCTTTCTACTTGTTGGCAAGCGCTTTCGCCGCAGTTTCGATCTTGCTTTGGGGCCTGCAATTTAGCGGCTATCTGCCATATGCCTATTTACAGGGACCGCTGTGGCATGCTCATGAGATGCTGTTTGGCTTTGTGCTGGCGGTGCTAACAGGCTTCTTGCTAACGGCTGGACAAAACTGGTCGGGGCAACCAACACCGAAAGGTGCTTGCCTCGCGGCTCTGGTGGGCTTGTGGTTAGCCGGCAGGGTGTTGGTATTGTCACCGTGGGGCTGGTTTGCCGCGGTGGTGAATGTGGCGTTTCCATTGGCGGCGGCAACCGCACTGGCGATTCCGCTTTACAGAGGGCGTAACCAACGCAACTATTTCTTTGTCGGCTTGCTTGTCTTGCTGGCTGTGGCCCAACTTGTGGTGCATTTACATTCCTTAGGCGTCCTGCGCGTGCCAAGTTGGGCCGGGATTGCGCTCGGACTGGATGTGATGCTGTTGGTGCTTAGTGTCATGGGTGGCAGGGTGATACCGATGTTCACCAACAACGGCATCCCTCAGGCAAAGGCCACACGCCACCCCTTGGTTGAAAAGTTGGCTCTGGGTCTGGTCTTGCTGCTCGCTTGTGCTGATGTGCTGCAAATTTATGGATCATGGTTTGCAGGGATCGCCGTTGCGGCGATGCTGGCGCATTCGGTTCGCTTGTGGCTGTGGCAGCCGTGGAAGACGCTCAAGACCCCGTTGGTGTGGGTGTTGCATCTTGCCTATGCCTGGATCCCGCTGTACTTGCTGCTGCGCGCCATGGCTGCGATGGACTGGGTTTCAGCGTCAGTGGCCGATCACGCACTCACTACAGGGGCGATCGGTGGCATGGTCATTGGCATGATGACGCGTACAGCCATGGGGCATACCGGAAGAAAACTGATTGCAGGAAAGACAGAGGTGAGCTGTTATGTTTTGGTGGCGCTGGCTGCTGTGGTGCGGGTGTTTGTTCCGTGGCTAAACCCAGCGCTAGTGAGTGATGCGGTTTTGGTCTCTGCCGTGCTATGGTCGTCTGGCTTTGCCTTGTATACGTTTCGGTACTGGCGCATTCTTAGTCGCTAACTAGGTCAACGTTCGCGGTAATCAACATCCGCAATCATCAGCATCCGCAATCATCAACATTCGTAATCATCAACATTCGCAATCATCAACATTCGTAATAAATCGAGCCCTGCAAAAAAAAAGGCCTCAGAGCATTTACGCTTTGAGACCTTTGCTGTAACTGGTGCCGGAGAAAGGAATCGAACCCTCGACCTTCTCATTACAAGTGAGCTGCTCTACCAACTGAGCTACTCCGGCAATTTGATGCAGGTTGCTGTTGCCACGAACTTGCAACAGCGCGCCGAATTATAGATGAATTATGGCAAACGTTTTTTGTTTTGGAGGTATTGCTATTTTACGATGGTGAGTGTGGGCCGTTTAGTGTCGGTTGCCATCGTATCGGCGGCAGCTGAAGAGGGTGCGGTGTCAGGCGACTGCACCTGAGTACCCACCGCAAATCCAGCGGTAGAGGCGTTCGTAGCCGGGGTATGGTCAGAATTAGGCTCTTCAACTTCAAAACCCATGCCTGCGCCGGTTTCGCGCGCGTAGAGCGCTGTGACAGCCCCCACTGGGATGTAGAGATTTTCAGTTACTCCGTTAAAGCGTGCCTGAAACTCGATGCTGTCGTTGCCTAAGACAAGACCCTTGGTGGCCATCATGCCAATGTTGAGCGTTATTTGGCCATCTCGAATATGGGCCGGTGGCACCATCGTGTTCTGGTCAACGCGCACCACAATCTGTGGCGTGTACCCGTTATCGGTGCACCATTCGTGCAGGGCACGAATCATGTACGGTTTAGTAGAGGTTTCAGCCATCACGATTTGAATTAACGACGCATCACTTTTTCTGAGGGCGTCAGCGCCTCAATATATGCTGGGCGTGAAAAAATACGCTCGCCATATTTTTGAATTGGGGCTGCTGTTTTTGGTAGTTCGATACCGTAGTGATCCAGGCGCCAAAGCAAGGGTGCCATGGCAACGTCGAGCATCGAGAACTCTTCGCCGAGCATGTACTTGTTTTTGAGCAACAAGGGCGCAAGTTGCGACAAACGATCACGTACCGCTGCGCGTGCAACGTTCATGCGCTTTTCGTCAGCGCGCACGGCGCGATCTTCGAGTGCTGCCACGTGAATAAACAACTCTTTTTCAAAGTTGTATAAAAATAAACGTGTGCGTGCACGCATGACCGGATCAGCGGGCATTAACTGAGGATGTGGAAAACGTTCGTCAATGTATTCATTGATGATGTTTGATTCATACAAAATCAAATCACGTTCAACCAAGATAGGTACCTGGCCGTAGGGGTTCATGACAGCGATGTCTTCAGGCTTATTAAATAAGTCGATATCGCGGATCTCGAAATCCATGCCTTTTTCAAACAACACAAAGCGGCAGCGATGTGAGAAGGGGCAGGTGGTACCAGAGTAGAGGACCATCATGATGGATTTCCGTCCTAAAAATGACTACAGATAAAAGCGAAAGGCCAGCGTCTACGTTAAGCAGACGCTGGCCCCGAAATAGAAGCTACTTGACGTGCTTCCAGAACGAGGCGTTTAGGCGCCAGGCGACAACAAAAAACACGCCTAAGAACAACAATACAAAAACGCCAATTTGCTTACGCTTTTGTTGAATGGGTTCAGACATCCAAGTCATGAAGGCCGTGAGGTCAGCAATATCGTTGTCGTAAGCAGAGGTGCGCGAGGTATCAAGAGCTTTAAACTTGTGCTCGGTGGTTGCCTTGCCGGTGTAGCTGGCGAGCTTTTCGGTTTTGCTTGTGGCGTAACCCAATGCGTCGTACGTCGTTGTGACACGCTCCCAGACTGCAGGACCTTTATTGCCCGGTGCCGCATGTGGGTGTGTCACCACCGTCGTAAGTTCGCGCGGGCCTTGACGCTCAAACAGTACGTGGGGCATCGCTGAGGCGGGGTAAGCCAAGTTGTCCCACCCAGTGGGCTTACTTGTGTCGCGATAATACGTGCGCAAATAAGTGTAAATGTAGTCTGATCCCGTTGGGCCGGCATTGACTGACTTGGCTCGCGCCATGATTGATAAATCAGGTGGCATCACGCCAAACCAACGCTTACCGTCTTTAACAGAGACCGAACCCATCATCAAATCCCCAACCTTTTCACCTGTAAACAACAGGCTGCTGCGGATCTGCTCATCGGTCAGGCCGATGTCGTTCAGTTTGTTGTAGCGCATCGCTGCGGCACTGTGGCAGTTTAAGCAATAGTTAACAAACAACTTGGCACCGTTTTGAAGCGAAGTGAGTTCGTTGATGCGATTGGGTGCGCGATCTAGGGGAAACTCACCGCCCGCAGCACTGGCGGCGTTGCAGGTTATCAACAGGGCAAGAGCACAAAGCAGCTTCTTGATCATGGTCATTCCGTAAATTAGGTTAGGCTCAATGGGCGTGGAACGTGACGCGGTCAGGGACCGGTTTGAAGGTTCCGAGACGACTCCAGACTGGCATCAGGAAAAAGAAGCCCAGATAAATGAGCGTACCGATTTGCGAGAGCAAGTTAAAGATGTCTGTCGGCGCTTGTGTGCCGAGATAGCCCAAGACAACAAAGTTGCCAAAGAAGATACCGTAAAGCGTTTTATGCCAACCCGGCCGATAGCGAATAGACTTGACGGGGCTGTAATCGAGCCAAGGCACAAAGAACAGTAGAACGACGGCCCCGCCCATCGCGACCACGCCCCAGAACTTGGCGTCGATCAAGCGCAGCAAGACGGCAACGCCAAGCAGCACGACAGGCACAATCAACTTGACGAGACCCTTACTACGCACAAACATCACGATTGCTGCTATCACGGCGGCACCAGCCAGCACCCAAGTGAATTCGTCGTTTGTCGCGCGCAGCATTGAGTAGAACGGCGTGAAATACCAGACTGGCGCTATATGCAAGGGTGTTTTAAGTGGGTCAGCCGGAATAAAGTTGTTGAACTCTAGAAAGTAGCCACCCATCTCAGGGGCGAAGAAAACAATCGCCATGAAGATGATGAGAAATCCCATAAAACCCATAATGTCGTGCACGGTGTAGTAGGGATGAAACGGGATACCGTCAAGTGGACGACCATACTTATCTTGTTTGGTTTTGATGTCAACGCCATCTGGGTTGTTTGAACCCACTTCGTGTAAGGCCACGATGTGAGCGACAACTAGGCCAAGCAACACGAGCGGAATCGCGATTACATGAAATGCGAAGAAGCGATTCAGGGTAGCGTCAGACACCACATAGTCGCCTCGGATCCAGATCGAGAGTTCAGGACCAATAAACGGGATCGCCGAAAATAGGTTCACGATCACCTGTGCACCCCAGAACGACATCTGACCCCAGGGTAAAAGGTAGCCAAAAAAAGCCTCAGCCATCAGGCACAGGAAAATACCGACGCCGAAAATCCAGACCAGTTCACGCGGTTTGCGGTATGAGCCGTAAATCAGCGCACGAACCATGTGCAGGTACACCACGACAAAAAACATCGAGGCCCCGGTTGAGTGCATATAACGGATAAACCACCCGCCAGGCACTTCGCGCATGATGTACTCGACGGATTGAAACGCAAACTGCGCGTCGGGCTTGTAGTGCATGACCAAAAAAATACCGGTCACAATTTGCAGCACCAGCACGAGCAAAGACAAGGCGCCAAAAAAGTACCAAAAGTTAAAGTTTTTGGGCGCATAGTACTCAGACAGATGCGCTTTATATGTGGAGGTCAGCGGAAAGCGCTGGTCAATCCAACCTAGCAGTCCGGTCGTTTCGACGGTTTTATGGCCAGCCATGAAAACGGTTCCTTTACTTGTTCAGTGTCGCGTTGTGAGGGGGGTTGAGCAACAGGCCGTTAGGCCTTGTTGTTCTCGTCAACCCCGACAACGATGCGGGTGTCGCTTAAATACTGATAGGGCGGAACCTCGAGATTGTCGGGTGCGGGCTTGTTTTTAAACACGCGACCGGCCATATCAAAGGTTGAGCCATGGCAAGGGCACAGAAAGCCGCCGTCCCAGTTCGAGGGCAAGCTTGGCTGAGCACCGGTTGCAAATTTTGGCGTGGGCGAGCAACCCAAGTGCGTGCAGATACCGACCGCAACGAAAAGCTCTTGTTTGCGCGACCGCCACTCATTTTTAGCGTAGGCAGGTGTGTAACCGGCGCGCGTTGAGTTGGGATCGGCGAGTTCGCCGTTGTTTTGTTTGAGTGACTCAAGTTGCTCTTTGGTGCGGCGAATCAGCCAGACGGGCTTGCCGCGCCACTCGATGGTGCGCATCTCGCCTGGCGCTAAGGTGCTAATGTCGACTTCAACGGGAGCACCTGCTGCGCGGGCACGATCAGAGGGAGCAAAGGTGCTGACAAAGGGTACTGCAGTGGCAAGACCTGCCACTCCACCCATTGCACAGGTTGTGCCAATCCAGAGGCGGCGCGAGGGGTCTGACGGGAGTGTGGCCGGAACCGCGCCTTCATCGTCATGCATAACTGAATCCTGACTCATCTTCCTATCCTTGTTGTTGCGCGGGCGACCTTACCTCTTTATTCACGCCGCCTTGCAGTCATTACCCAACAAACACGTTTTCAACTTGTTGCAAACGTTTTAACCCCTTATTATAGCCCGACCGAGCAGGGACTTTCTATTGGAGAAATCGGAAATGGCGCAGGGAAAAGGAATTTTTAAAGAATTTGAACAGTTTGCGCTCCGCGGAAACGTGGTTGATTTAGCGGTGGGCGTGATCGTGGGGGCGGCTTTCGGCAAAATCGTTGACTCTTTGGTCAAAGATATCGTCATGCCAGTGGTCAATTTTTTGGTGGGCGGTTCGGTTGACTTTAGCAACAAGTACATCGTGTTGTCTCGCCCAGCGCAGTATGCGGGCCCCGAAACTTACGCTGATTTAACAAAGGCCGGGGCGAACCTGTTTGCCTGGGGTAATTTTTTGACGATCGTGATTAACTTTGTTTTATTGGCCTTTGTGATCTTTTTTATGGTCAAGGCGATTAATACGGCGCGCGCAAAGATGGATCTCGCGACTCCGCCAGCCAAGACGCCTGAAGATATCGAGTTATTGCGCGAAATCAGAGACTCGCTTAAAAAGTAGGCACTTACACAGGGTTGTCGAGATCGACAAAGTCCACGCAAATCCCAAATTCTTGGGCAATGGCTTGGCCAAGTGCTTGCACACCGTAGCGCTCGGTTGCATGGTGGCCGGCGCTGATAAATCCGACACCCGCCTCGCGCGCCAGATGCACGGTGGGTTCGGACACTTCGCCTGTAATAAACACCTGCGCACCCCCTTCAATGGCCTGGCTAAGCATGTTTTGTGCCGCCCCCGTGCACCAGGCCACGCGTTCAATCGCTAATCCTTCTGGGCCGATTACCAGTGGTGTGCGGTTGAGGCGTTGCTCGACGCGGCGCGCAACCTCTGCAAGGGTGACCGCCCCGGGCATTGCGCCAAACCAAAGCAGGCCGTTCGAGGCGGTTATAGGTTCTGCGACTAAGCCTAGCACCCGTGCGAGTTGAGCGTTGTTACCCAGCACAGGGTGGGCATCTAGTGGTAAATGAAAGGCCATTAAATTTAAATCATGGGCCAGTAGCATAGCCAGACGCCGTTTGCGTGTCCCTAAGATTCTCGGGTCTTCGCCTTTCCAAAACCAGCCATGGTGCACAAGCAGCGCGTCGGCCTGGCGTTGCGCTGCGACATCAATTAAAGCCTGACTTGCTGTCACGCCCGAGATAATATGAGAGATCGTCGGCTTGCCCTCTACTTGCAAGCCGTTGGGGCAGTAATCGTTAAAGGCCGTGGTGTTGAGGGTGACGTTGAGCCACTGCAGCAAGGTCTGTGTTGAAACCGTTTTTATCATTTCTTGGACACCTCATGCGTCGTCTTTGGTTGCTGTTTGCTCAAGCGGTAACAGTCTGTATAGCAGCTTTATTTGTGATCTCAACATTGCGCCCAGATTGGTTGCTGGTCACGCCGCACGTTCGCAACCCCCGCACGGCTACTGAATTATTACCTAGTCCTGACAGTCTTGCCTCGCAAGCACCAAGTTCGTACGCCGGGGCAGTTTCTGTTGCAGCACCTGCCGTCGTCAATATACACACCACCAAAAGGGTATCCGTATCGCGCATCCCTTTGAACGCCGATCCGGCGTTGCGCAAGTTTTTTGAACAAATGCCGGGATTTAATCAAACACAACAAACGACCAGTCTAGGCTCAGGGGTCGTGGTGTCTGCCAAGGGACAGGTGCTCACGAATCTTCACGTCATTGATGGTGCTGACGAAATTGTGGTTGCACTGACGGATGGTCGGCAAGCAGTGGCCAAGGTGTTGGGTGTCGACGCAGACTCAGATCTTGCGGTACTACAGGTCGATCTGGCGCAGTTGCCTGAGTTGGCCTTAAGTGCGCTTGCGCCACTGAGGGTGGGGGACGTTGTGCTTGCAATAGGCAATCCCTTCGGTGTAGGGCAAACCACCACCATGGGGATTGTGTCTGCTTTAGGGCGTGACAAACTGGGGATCAACACCTACGAAAACTTTATACAAACCGATGCGGCGATTAATCCTGGTAATTCGGGCGGCGCGTTGATTGATACACAGGGACGTTTGGTGGGCATCAACACAGCAATTTATTCAAAATCGGGGGGCTCACTGGGCATTGGCTTTGCGATTCCGGCTGCGGCTGCGCAGAAGGTCTTGAGCGAAATCATCGCGTTCGGCCTCGTTAAGCGAGGCTGGCTTGGCATCGAACCGCAAGACATGACTGCAGACTTGGCGCGCGCTTTCGGCTTAGAGCGGGCAAGTGGAGTGATTATCGCAGGTGTCATGCGAGATGGCCCAGGTGCTAGAGGCGGGCTCAAGGTTGGCGACATCGTTCAAACCATTGATGGCCAACCGGTCGGCGACACCCAGCGACTCATGGCGCGCATCGCGGCGCACGCGCCTGGCGACTCGCTTGAGTTGGGAGTCTACCGAAACGGCCGCCCACAAAAGCTGACCATGACGCTTGGACAGCGCCCGATCAAGCCTAAGTAGCCCAAGAAAAATCTATTTGGCGGGCTCTATCGCTGGGGATTTTTCAACCGGCGGATGCGCTGCAAACATTGACTCGGCTTGCACTAACAAAGGCCGAAACACAGTGACATCGAGGTGAAAGGCGATTTCTTGCAAGCGCGCCATTTCTTCGTCTGCAGTGTAAAACCAACTGACTGGCATATTGAGTATTTCGGCAACACGGCACATCAGTTGATAGTCGGGAGAATGCTTACCGCGTTCGTACTGATTCATACGAGCGCTTGCTGACATTGGATCAATGCCGGCGAGTTTGCCGAGCTTTTCTTGTGACAACCCCACGCGTAGGCGGGCCTGTTTAAGACGATGAGCGAGCACGATGGTCCCTTTAGTTACCGACGACCAAACCACGATAGGCTAGGTCTGACTACTCATTGATTAACCAAGCCAAAGCTAAAATTGTTAACCAATGATAAAAAGATATACCTTAAAGCACTTGGTCACAAGAGATATTTTTCTTGAAACCGTTCAAGCGCAGAGGATAAAGGGTTACAGATATATTTAATGTGCAAAGCATGCCTAGTCTATGCAAATCTCAAGATTCGGCTTCAGCCTTGTCTTCGCTGCGCGGTTTAACACCACGTGCAACCAGAATGCCGACCTCATAGAGAACACACAAGGGCACAGCTAGTAAAAACTGGCTGACAACATCTGGAGGCGTCACTACGGCGGCGATCACAAAGGCGCCCACGACTACGTAACCTCGAGATTCTTTAAGCTGTTTGAGCGTCACAATCCCCATTCGCACCAATAACACGACGGCCACCGGAACTTCAAACGTGACGCCAAAGGCCAAAAACATGGTCATGACAAAACTTAGATAGGCTTCGATGTCTGGCGCTGGTGTGATGGACTGGGGCGCAAAAGATGCAATAAAGGTGAAGACCGACTTAAATACGACGAAATAGCAAAATGCCATCCCACCAATAAACAGCAGCGAACTCGAAACGATCAGTGGCAGCGCCAAGCGCTGCTCGTGGCGATATAAACCAGGCGCCACAAAGGCCCAAACTTGATAGAGCACCACCGGGAGTGACACCACAAAGGCGGCCATCATGGTGACCTTCATGGGCACCATAAAAGGGGTGATGACGCCTGTGGCGATCATGCGGGTGCCTTGGGGCAGCGAGGCGAGCATTGGCGCCGCCAGAATGTCATAGATGACCGAGGCGCCTGGGTAGATAAACAACACCACAAACACCGCAACCACCGTACCAACTGCGCGCAATAAGCGTGTGCGCAGTTCAATCAGGTGAGACATGAAGCTTTCGTTGGCGGCCGGTGCCTGCTCGGCGTCTTGGCCGGGCAAGGCATTGGCGTCGGGTGTGGCGTTGTCAGAACGATCGGTGCTCAAGATGCAGATCCTGGGGTTGAAGAGGCGACCGAGGTCTGGTTGGGAGCATGAGTCGGAGCAGGTGCAGGAGACGCCGATACTGGTACTGCTGTTGGTGCGGGTGCCAGAGCACCGAGCTCAAGCTGAGTTGGCATCGCAACGGGTGCCGGCGTATGCGCGGCTGTGGGAGCGGGTGACCGCGCGTGCACTGCAGCCCGCTCGGGCACCGGTATGGGCAACAGTTCGGGCAGCGGTTCGGGCGAGGGTGCCGCAGACGGCAGCGGGTTTGGTACAAGCATGGCTTGCACCTCTGCATCGGCGAACGAGGGCATGGCCGTGGCTGTTGCGCCCGAAGCATTTGAGTCGGTCGGGTTGGCGGCGGTTGCGACGGACGCCTTGGGAATTTCTGGTGAAACAGGCTCAACAAGATCTGAGCTGGTATGTGTCAGCGATTCTTTCAGTGCTGAGACGTCTTGTTCGAGTGACTCAAGAGGCTTGCGTAGCGAGGCCTCGGTGTTTTGTAGGCTTGACTGCACGCTTTGCGCGGCGTCTTGCATTTGGTCTTTTAACTTGCGTAACTCATCAAGTTCGACCTCGCGTTGAATGTCAGTTTTGACATCGTTGACATAGCGCTGCGCGCGCCCCACCAAATGGCCAAGCGTACGTGCCACTTTAGGGAGGCGCTCGGGGCCAATGACGACCAGAGCCACAACTCCGATTACGAGTAGTTCGGTAAAGCTGACGTCAAACATGGTGTGTGTTGTGCCAAAAAGACTCAGCTAGAAACGCTAGCCGAAAGGATTAATGCGTGCCGGGCTGGGTATTCGACTTCTCTTTTGCTTGCACGTCGATCGTTTCGCCCGTGGCCACGCGTTGCACCGGTGCCGCCTCAGCTGTTGCAGCGGCCTCGCCCTCTTTAGCGTTTGGGTCTTTCATGCCTTCTTTGAATCCTTTCACCGCGCCACCTAAATCGGCACCAATGTTTCTGATCTTTTTAGTGCCAAAAACCAGTGCAACGATAACTAAAACGATTAGCCAGTGCCAAATACTAAAACTACCCATGATCGCTCTCCGGATTAAACCTTGATGGGGGTGAAGCCCTTCCAGGGGCGTTTACCACCAAGGATATGAAAATGCAGGTGTTTAATTTCTTGACCACCCTCAAGGCCTGAATTCGTGGTGAGACGAAAACCGCCTTCAGGCCCTGGGTTGCAGCCGTTCGTTAATGCAATGTCTTGCACCTTAGTCAGTATTCTACCTAACCAGCCAGCATCTTTGGGTTGAATATCTTGCATCGATACGACGTGGTGGCGCGGCACCATGAGCAAATGTACTGGAGCCGCGGGATGAATATCATGAAAAACCACACAATCATCATCGGTGTAGACGATTTTTGCAGGGATTTCACCCTTCACAATTTTGCAGAACAGGCAGTTTTCGCTCATGGGACGATATTTAAGGGTGACGGGAAGCTTTTTCTTGAAGACCGGACACGCCTTCACGCCGGGCCAGTTCAGCCAATACTTGTTCGGGGCGCAGACCATGTTCGGTTAATACCACTAAGCAATGAAACCACAAATCGGCGGTTTCTGCCACGATTCGTTCAGGCTGTTGGTCTTTGACGGCCATCACCAGTTCGGTGGCCTCTTCGCCTATTTTTTTTAAGGCTGCATCGGGCCCTTTCGAAAATAGTTTTGCAACGTACGATGTTGTAGGATCCCCGCCGCGTGACGGTAAGCGCGTAGCCAGTAGGTCGGCGATTCTGGCCAAAACGAAATCGGACGTGCCGGTCGATGAGGAGTCAGGGGTAGAGGCTGTCATAGTTTAGGCGTTCACTTATAGATAAGCTCAGGGTCTTTGAGCACCGGGTCAACGCTTACCCACTTTGAAGACAAAGACATAGGGTCTTGTTCAAGACGTCGATAAAAACAACTCGCCCGCCCGGTATGGCAGGCGATCTCGCCAATTTGTTCGACTTTTAGCAGCAGTACATCGCCATCGCAATCTAGCCTGAGCTCAACAAGACGTTGCACGTGGCCCGATTCTTCGCCCTTGCGCCAAATACGGTTACGCGAACGCGACCAAAAAACCGCACGGCCTGTTTGCGCCGTTTCGGCCAGCGACTCGGCGTTCATCCACGCAACCATTAACACTTGTCCGGTTGTCGCATCTTGCGAAATGGCTGGGATCAAACCCTTTTCGTCAAATTTGACGTCAGCAAGCCAGGGCGGGGGCGCCATGGCCATCATTTGCTACGCCTGACGGCAATACCCTGATTGGCCATAAAGTCTTTGGCCTGACCCACGGTGAACTCACCATAGTGAAAAATACTGGCAGCTAGCACCGCGCTAGCGCCACCCAAGGTGACGCCGTCGGCCAAGTGCTGCAAGTTGCCGACACCGCCCGAGGCGATGACCGGGATTGCGACCGCGTCGGCGACTAGCCGCGTGAGCTCGAGGTCAAATCCGGCCTTGGTGCCGTCGCGATCCATGCTGGTTAATAACAGTTCGCCGGCGCCAAAATCAGCCATTTGACGCGCCCAAGCCACGACGTCTAAGCCTGTGCCGCGGCGCCCACCGTGGGTAAAGACCTCCCAGGCTGGGGTCGCACTGTTTGCGACGCGCCGCGCATCAATGGCGACGACGATGCATTGAGAGCCGTGATAGTTTGAGGCGGCACGCACCAGTTCGGGGTTTGCCACAGCAGCACTGTTGATCGAGACTTTGTCGGCACCCGCATTGAGCAGGCGCTGCACATCGCTCACCTGACGCACACCACCACCCACCGTTAGGGGGATAAAAACTTGCGAGGCCACCTGCTCGATAATCGAGAGAATTAAATCACGCCCATCGCTGGTAGCCGTGATATCTAAAAAGGTCAGCTCGTCTGCGCCTTGCTCGTTGTAGCGCTGTGCAATTTCAACGGGGTCACCCGCATCGACGAGGTCGACAAAGTTGACGCCTTTCACAACGCGGCCCGCGGTGACATCCAGACAAGGAATGATTCGACGCGTCAGGCCGCTTAAGGTGCTTGGCGCGGCCAATTGACTCATGGTGCGAGTTCGTCAGCACGTAGTTGCGCCGCTTCAAAATCCAACGTGCCTTCATAGATGCTGCGGCCTAAAATCGCGCCCTCAATCCCTTCGGACTCAACGGCACAGAGCGCTTCGATGTCGCGCATGTCTGTGACGCCGCCTGAGGCGATGACGGGGATTCGCACATGTTGTGCAAGCCGCACTGTTGCCTCGATATTGACGCCTGTCAGCATGCCGTCACGGCCGATATCTGTGTAAATAATGGCCTCACAACCGTAGTCTTCAAATTTTTTGGCCATGTCCAGTACATCGTGCTTGGTCAGCTTGCTCCAGCCATCGGTGGCAACTTTGCCATCGCGCGCATCAAGCCCCACAATAATGCTGCCTGGAAATGCACCACACGCATCGTGCAAAAACCCAGGGTTTTTAACCGCAGCGGTACCAATAATGACGTAGGTGATCCCAAAGTCAAGGTAGCGCTCAATCGTGTCGAGGTCGCGAATCCCACCGCCAATTTGTACCGGAATATCCGCGCCGACCGAATCGACAATCGCGCGAATGACAGATTCGTTTTTAGGTTTGCCGGCAACAGCGCCATTGAGGTCGACTAAATGCAGGCGTCGTGCACCCCGGTCAAGCCAGATGTTAGACATGGCGGTTGGGTCTTCAGAGAAGACCGTTGCGTCTTCGAGGTCGCCTTGGCGGAGTCGGACGCAGCGTCCGTCTTTGAGATCGATTGCGGGGATCAGCAGCATGTGAGTAGTTGAGTGGTCACGTAAAGTTCAAAGCACTCGCGGTAGGCGAGTGTGGATAAGAGATTAGTTTAACGGAATGTACGGTGATCCTGTCGTTTCAGCGTGAAGATGTCAAGGCTTCCAGTCTACAAAATTACGGTAAAGACGCAAACCATATTCGGCACTTTTTTCTGGATGAAACTGTACGGCAAAGATATTGTCGGCCGCAACCGCGCAGGTAAACAAGCCGCCGTAGTTGCTTTGTCCAACAGTGAGTTCAGTTTGCGCGGGCACGGCATAGTAGCTGTGAACAAAATAAAAGGGGGTCATATCGGGGATACCCTGCCAAAGCGCATGTTGACGGCTCTGTTTGACTGGATTCCAGCCCATGTGCGGCACCTTAAGCTGTTGCGCGCCGGCTGCGAAGGCGGGGCCGTGAAAACGCCTGACCTCGCCTTTGAAGATGCCTAGGCTAGTCGTGTTGCCTTCTTCGCTGCGTTCGAACAACATTTGTTCGCCCACGCAAACGCCCAGTAAGGGCTTGCTTTTTGCCGCAGTGAGCACGGCCTCACGCAAGCCCGCCTCGTCGAGGGTGCGGATACAGTCGGCCATGGCCCCTTGGCCCGGAAACACGACGCGGTCAGCCGCCAAGATGTCGGCGGGCTGGCTGCACAAGCGAATATCCGCTTCGGGGGCGGCGTGGCGCAACGCCCGCTCGACCGAGTGGATGTTGCCCATGCCATAGTCAACAATGGCGATCAGAGACATGGCTTACAGCACGCCCTTTGTTGAGGGCACCACACCCGCGCTGCGGGGATCGAGCTCAAGCGCCATGCGTAGCGCCCGACCGGTGGCTTTGAAAATCGTTTCGCACTGATGGTGGGCATTGACGCCACGCAAGTTATCGATATGCATGGTGAGCAGGGCATGGTTGACCAGGCCTTGAAAAAACTCAATGGTCAAGTCAACGTCGAAATCGCCGACGCGCGCGCGGGTGAAGGGCACATGAAACTGCAAGCCGGGTCTGCCAGAAAAATCGACCACGACACGCGAAAGAGCCTCGTCGAGCGGTACATACGCATGGCCGTAGCGACGAATACCGGTTTTATCTCCCACGGCTTTTGCGATGGCTTGCCCGATGGTGATGCCAACGTCTTCAACAGTGTGGTGCGCGTCAATTTCTAAATCGCCCTGGGCGTGTACCTCGAGGTCAATTAACCCATGCCGAGCGATTTGATCAAGCATGTGGTCTAAGAAGGGCACGCCAGTATCGAGCTTTTGCCGGCCAGTGCCATCTAGATTGATTGCGACACGAATTTTAGTTTCGTTGGTGTTACGGATAATTTCGGCGGTGCGCATGGCTTAGGCTCTTGACGTCAGAATCTGCATTGTAGGGCGGTCTGAGCGAATTGTTATGGTGAATTGTGCTTGATCGCCAGGCTTACTTGTTGCTTGGTGGGGTGAGGCGGTAGGTGGCGCTTGCCGCATGGGCTTGCAAACCCTCGCCAAGCGCGAGCTCAGCGGCAATTTTGCCCAGAGTTTGCGCACCTGCCTGTGAGACATGAATCAAACTTGAGCGTTTTTGAAAGTCATAGACGCCCAGAGGTGAAGAAAACCGAGCGGTGCGCGAGGTGGGCAACACGTGGTTGGGGCCTGCGCAGTAGTCACCTAGCGACTCAGAGCTGTGTGGCCCCATGAAAATCGCACCCGCATGACGCAAGTGAGGCAGCCAAGCCTCGGGATCTTCGATTGATACCTCAAGATGCTCGGGCGCGATCTGGTTGCTAATCGCGCACGCTTCACCCAAATCTTGCACCAAAATCAGTGCGCCACGGTTGCGCAAGCTGGTGCGG
>JBIIWK010000179.1:0-6953 GCA_044338955.1 Burkholderiaceae bacterium | reverse complement strand
TTCTTGGTGCGGTGATTCCGTCTTGGTTTCTTTGGCAAGCGACGTCTTTAATTGGCATCAGTCTGGGCAACGTTGTGCCAGAGTCCTGGTCGATTGATTTTGCTGCCACGTTGGCCCTGCTTGCCTTGATGTTGCCTTTAACGAATACCCGTCCGATCATTCTCTCGGTGTTGGCCGCTGCAGTGGTCGCGTGGGCGGCGCAGACCTTACCCTTGCGTTTAGGCTTGCTGGCGGCTGTGGTGGTCGGGATCGTCGTGGGCATGTGGGCTGAAGCCCAGCAATCCCCACGCGGGGCGCTCCGGTGAGTGAAGCTGCATTCCAATGAGCGATACCGTATATCTTTATTCTGCGATCTTTCTGCTCGCCTTGTGCGTGGTGATTTGTCGGACGGGTTATTTGGTGTTTGGACATTATTTCCCGTTGCCGCCCAAGTTGCGAAGCGCTTTGCGCTATGCGCCGCTTGCGGCCTTGGTGGCGATCATCGTGCCAGATGTACTACCTTGGACGGCCCAGACCGGCCCCCAGTTTGATCTAAAGTTTTTGGCCGTTGGCGTTTCGGTGCTGGTGTTTTTAGCGACCCGCAACGCCCTGCTCGTCATCTTGTCTGGGATGCTGGCGTTATGGTCGCTGCGCGGGTTGTTACTGTTGTTTTAGGGTTGCAAACAAACTTGGGTTGTGCTGTGTGCCAAGGGGAATCCCGAACTGAGGGGCTCGACTGGAGTACACTAGTAGGCGTTTCCTTAAATAATTCAATGACTTCAATCATTTAAACTACTTGACTCTACTACTTGACCTCTAATACTCAACCTACCGATATGCCTGTCGCCGCAATCCCCACTTTCTTAGAAATCGGGTTGCACCCAGCGCTGTTACAAGCCGTGATTGATACCGGCTACACCATTCCCACCCCAATTCAGGCGCAAGCTGTTCCGCTTGCGATGGCTGGGCAAGATGTGATGGGTGCGGCGCAGACAGGCACTGGCAAAACCGCTGCGTTCACGTTGCCGATTTTGCATCGCTTGATGGCTTTTGCCAACAGCAGCGCCTCGCCGGCTCGTCATCCTGTGCGCGCTTTGATTTTGACACCCACCCGAGAGCTCGCAGACCAGGTTGCCGAAAGCGTCAAGCGCTACGGCAAGCTAACACCTCTGCGTTCGACGGTCGTGTTTGGTGGTGTGGACATTAATCCTCAAAAAGAGGCTTTGCGCAATGGTTGCGAAGTTTTGATCGCGACGCCAGGGCGTTTGCTGGATCACGTTGAGCAACGTAACGTCAATTTAAGCCAGGTTGGCATTTTGGTCTTAGACGAAGCCGACCGCATGCTCGATATGGGTTTTTTGCCCGACCTCGAGCGCATTATCCGTCTGTTGCCAACGCCGCGGCAAACACTGCTGTTTTCGGCAACCTTTAGCAATGACATCCGCAAGCTCGGACGCACCTATTTAAACAGCCCAATCGAAATTGAAGTGGCAGGGCGCAACGCGACCGCCGACACCGTCACGCAAATCGCTTACGCCATGTCGGGCGATGCCAAGCGGGCCGCTGTGGTGCATTTGGTGAAGTCGCGCGGCCTTAAGCAAGTGATCGTGTTTTCAAATACCAAAATTGGTACCGGTCGTTTGGCGCGCCAACTTGAACTCGATGGCGTACGAGCCGAATCGATTCATGGCGATAAAACGCAAGGCGATCGGATGAAAGCCCTCGAGGCGTTCAAGGCCGGCGAACTCGAAGTGTTGGTTGCCACGGATGTGGCCGCTCGTGGCTTGGATGTGGCGGGTGTGCCTTGCGTGATCAATTACGATTTGCCGCATAGCGCCGAAGATTATGTGCATCGGATTGGTCGTACTGGTCGTGCGGGCGCCTTGGGCGAAGCCATCTCATTATTTGCACCGGCCGAAGAAAAGTATTTGCTCGACATTGAAAAGCTGATCAAAACACAGATCGTGCGGGGCACGCTCGAAATCCCGGGCGAGTTACTGGCACGGGGTGCTTCGCGTGAAGAATCACGTACTAGTCGGTCAAGCTTCGGTTCAGAGCGTAGCTCTGGCGGCGCGGCCGCTGAACGTAGCCATGGCGGGCGAAGCGCGCATAGCGAACGGCCAGAGCGTGGCGCGCGGCCAAGTCGTTATAGTGCCCCAGCCAAGCCGATCGATGATTTTTTTACAAAGCCTTATCAGCCCTCGGCAGCCTCTTTGGCCGCTGCGGCGCAAGCGCCCTCTACCGCTTTGAAAAAGCCTTCGTTACTGGCCAAACGGCCCGTGGGCTTGTTACTCGGTGCTGCGCAAAAGAAACCCGTTTAAAGCGCTGTCTGCAGGTCATGGTCTAAAACGAGAGTTTGGCGCCGTTGTGCTCAATGGCTGCTCAAGATGAACATGCCTAAATCACTTTCAAGCCAAGCGCTGAAGATGCTATTTGGCTTGTTGACTGAGAGCGATTAATTGCGCAATTAAATCTTCTGGCAAACCAGTATTTTGTGCTTGACCCGGTTGCTGCATCGTTTGAATCAGGCGATTGAGATGCTCGATGTGGGGTAGCAAGGTGCCAAAAAAACGAACGTTTTCGCCCCGCACAATCGCTATCGTCGGAAAATTCTCAACATCCTCGTCACCTAGCAGTTCGGGATAATCTTCGATATCGGCCCAAACGAAACAAGCCTCAGGATATTGCTGACCAAGCGCTTCGAACTTTGGTTGATACGCTTTACACGCGTCGCACCACGCGGCACAAAAACACAAGATCACTGTGCCTTCGGGCGATGCAAGGGCTTTAGCAAGTGTCGGTGAGTTTGGAAAATACACGTTTTCGTCAGCATAAGAGACCAAGTTTGTCTATGATAGCCTCGTTTACGTATCTGGCCAGGTCTGCCCGCTTGTTGCGCTCTTCTGCACTGTCGGCGGATTTCTGTTCTGTGTGGTCTGTTCGCTTGTTGCGCTCTTCTGCACTGTCAGACGTCTTTTATTGGGCCCGGGCTGCTCACCTGTTGCGTCATCTTGCGCAATTGAACGTCTTCTGGAGAATTTTGCGTTGAATCCAAATCAAGCCGCTCAGCAATCGTTAGGCTTAGACGGGGTCGGCCAAGCATTTGGTCGCGCACTGGTCTCACAGTGCCACCCTCGCATGTTATTCGCCTTGTTAATGCCGTTTTTGATTGTGTTGGGAGCCGCGATCGTCTTACTGTTTGTGGCATTGGGCCCGCTCACCTCTTGGTTAAGCCAGCAAGTGAGCGATTCGAATATGTTGCTCGAAGCGAACGACTGGTTGGTGTCGATCGGCTTGTTCTCGTTGCTGTCCGTCAAGGCCTGGATGTTGACCTTGATTGCGATCATGCTCCTTTTACCGGCTTCGGGGATCCTTGGTTTGGCAGTTGCCGCCGTGTTTGTGATGCCCTTGGTTGTCTCGCATTTGTCGCAGCATCGCTACGCTGAGGTATCGAGGCGGGGCGAATATGCCTTTGTGGTGAGCTTTTGGAACGCGCTGTGGGTCAGCGTGGTCTTTTTATTAGGCTGGATAGTGACGCTGCCCTTTTGGTTATTTCCACCGCTGGGCCTACTGGTATCGCTGTTGTGGTGGACCTTTGCCTTTTCGCGCATGATGCGCCTAGACTCGATTGTCGAGCACGCAAGTGCCGCCGAGCGAAAAATTCTATTGGCGCGTCACGGCACTGGGTTTTGGGCGATTGGGTTTTTCTGTGCCTGTCTAAATTTATTACCTCCGGCATGGGTGTTTTTACCGGTCTTCTCGGGTTTGGTTTACACCCATTACGGGCTGGCAAGCTTGCGTCAGCTTCGTAGCGAAATAGACTAAATGTTTTTGACTGGCATGCCATAAGCTGACCAAGGCCGCCGCATTTGTGCTGAAATATCAACTATTCTTAAATTTGACTGACTTCAATTTTTTCTGGAAACATCATGTCTGCTTCTCAAGACAACGCGCGGATTGGTTTGATTATCGTGGGTGACGAAATCCTGTCTGGTCGCCGGCAAGACAAGCACATGTCTAAAGTGATCGAGTTATTAAGCGCGCGTGGTTTGCAGCTGTCTTGGGTTGAGGTTTTATCGGACGACCGTACTTTGTTGACGAATGCATACGCGCGTAGCTTTGCTTCGGGTGACATCGTATTCAGTTGCGGCGGCATTGGGGCCACACCCGATGACCACACCCGTCAGGCGGCCGCTGCCGCGCTTCAGTTGCCCCTAGAGTTGCACCCCTTTGCTGCCGAGCAGATCGGCTTGCGGGTGGCTGAAAATGCAGCAAAAGGACAAGGCAGCCCCGACATCAACGCGCCTGAAAATCAGCAGCGCCTGCAGATGGGTTACTTTCCGCAGGGCTGCGAGGCAGTGGTCAATCCGTTTAATCGTATCCCTGGTTTTTTCATTCAAAACCACACGTTTGTGCCTGGGTTTCCGGTGATGGCTTGGCCGATGCTCGAGGCGACGCTTGATAGTCGCTACGCGCACTTGCACCACAAAAATCAGCAGGTTGAACATTCATTCTTGGTCTATGGGATGCCCGAGTCACGCATCACGCCAGCGCTCGAAGCGCTCGAACAAAAATGGCCGGGCGTACGCGCCTTTAGTTTGCCTTCGGTGGGCGAGGGCGGCGGCGTGCCGCACATTGAGTTGGGCGTGAAAGGTGACCCTGAGCCCGCGGCGTTAGCGCTTGAATTTTTAAGGGCTGAAGCGCTGCGGTTGGGCGCGCGTTACGAGCCTGGTGTGGCGCAGTAACAAATCATTTTTGCAATATTTTGGATTTTCTCCTGCGCTGAAGGGCGAGAGTCGTCGTACAAGCGAATAACCAGAGCCCCGCACTGCGCAGAAGGTTTGGCCACGCAAGCGATTAACAAAAGCCTCCGCCCTGCGCAGCGAAGTTGGCTACGCCAGCGATTATCAAGAGCCCCCTCTCTGGGCAAGGTTAAGGGGTCTTTGATCACCAGACGCTGTTAAGATTAATTTGTGGTGTTAAGTGAAGCAAGCAAGCGTATGATTTAAACGCCCGTCTGTCTTGCTCTCCATCACCCGTATCGCACCGCAAGGTGTTGGCCTAGTGTGTCAAAGTGAAGATCAAGCTCTTGGTCTGACATATTTAGTGCTTCAACGTGCAGACCAAGTTCTTGGTCTGGCAAACTAGTCTCTGACACGATCGAGACACAGACGTCAAGCTAACTCAGCGCCTGACAATTTAGATTGATCTCCAAGTGAGCCCCCGCGGGCGGGATGACTGACGTCTGCACGCAATGCGGCCACGGTGACCAATCAACACGAGTCTATACAAAATACCTTTGGGTCTTTACTAAAAGGAACAATATGGACATCACGACGATCTGGTGGGTGTTAGCGGGCGTAACCGTTGCGACCGAGCTCTTGACCGGTACCTTTTATCTATTGTTGATCGCCATCGGTATGGCCTTTGGTGCGATCGCGGCCGGGCTAGGATGGTCGATACCCTTGCAATTCACGAGCGCGGCGGTGACCGCGGTGGGCCTTGCCTTGGGTTGGCGCCTATGGTTGCGCAGCCATCCGCCTGCTCACCACTCGAAGGCACGTGTCATCGGCGAACTTGACTCAGGCGAAGTCGTGAACGTCGTGACCTGGTCAAACCTTGGTCGTGCTCGCGTCCAGTATCGCGGTACGTCGTGGGATGCCGAGTTGCAACCCGGAAAATCCGCAGCACCCGGGCCGCATCGCATTATAGAAATCAGAGGTAATCGTTTGGTGGTGACGCCCGTTTAAATGCAGTGAATCTAACTTAAGGAACCACTATGGAAATCACAATTGTGATCGCGGTGATTGCTGCAATCTTTATCATTCGCTCAATAAAAATTGTTCCGCAACAGAACGCGTGGATTGTAGAAAGACTGGGCAAGTACTCGGTCACGCTGAGTCCGGGCCTAAAGTTTCTGATTCCCTTCATTGATAAGGTTGCTTATAAACATAGTCTGAAAGAAATCCCGCTCGATATTCCGAGTCAGGTCTGCATCACGAAAGACAATACTCAGTTGCAGGTCGATGGCATTATCTATTTTCAGGTCACAGATCCAATCCGCGCAAGTTATGGCTCGTCAAACTACATCATGGCAGTCAGCCAGCTGGCGCAGACTTCTTTGCGTAGTGTGATCGGCAAACTTGAGCTCGATAAAACCTTTGAAGAGCGTGTGGTGATTAACTCGCAAGTCGTGGCGGCCATCGATGAGGCGGCTATCACTTGGGGTGTCAAGGTACTGCGCTATGAAATTAAAGATCTCACACCGCCACAAGAAATTTTGATTGCGATGCAGGCGCAGATTACCGCTGAACGTGGTAAGCGTGCGCTCATCGCAGCCTCTGAAGGACGCCGTCAGGAGCAAATCAATATTGCCACCGGAGAGCGCGAGGCTTTTATTGCGCGCTCAGAGGGTGAAAAGCAGGCTGTGATCAACAAGGCACAAGGTGAGGCCGCGTCCATTACCGCCATTGCTGAGGCAACTGCGGCCGCTATTACACGTGTGGCTGCTGCAATCAATCAGCCCGGGGGCGATCAGGCCGTACAGTTGAAAGTTGCCGAAAAAGCCGTTGAGGCCTATAGCCGTGTTGCGGCCGATGCAAAAACAACGCTGATTATCCCAAGCAACCTAACAGAGGTTTCTACGTTGATTGGTTCTGCAATGAAAATGGTGCAGCTACAGAAACTCCCTGCTTGATGGTGCGCCGCTTGCAAGAGTACCAGGCGGCGACATGTCTCTCGCGGTAATTGACTTACTGACGCCTCTTGCCTACCTGGCCATGATCCTGTGGCTCGGTGTTGTCAGCGCGCGACGTGTACAGACCACGGATGATTTGTTTTTAGCCGGGCGCTCGATGGGTTTCGGTCTAATTGGCCTTTCCCTTTTTGCTTCAAACATTTCTTCTAGCACTTTGATCGGTGTGGCCGGTGCAGCGTATCAGTCTGGTATCTCAGTCGCAAATTACGAATGGATG
>JBIIWK010000363.1:0-2670 GCA_044338955.1 Burkholderiaceae bacterium | reverse complement strand
AAAAAAATAGCTTGGCCAACGTTGCAATGTCTATCGACAAGTGCTTCAGGCGCCAAGAAACTGTCGTCGACCAAGTACGTGTCCATACACGCATGGCCAATGTGCTCTCTTGCTTGGGCTTTATTCTTTTGATATACGGCCTGATTCGCTTTAACCGAGATCTTCAGTTTCCGGGTAAGTGGGCGGTAATACCGGTATTGGGTACCGCCTTCATCGTGGCCGCTGGGCCTCTTGCATGGCTCAACACAAAAATATTGTCTAACAAAGTTTTGGTTTGGTTTGGCCTGATTAGCTATCCGCTATATTTATGGCATTGGCCGCTTCTTAGTTTCGCTTGGATTGTCGAGGCAAGCCCGCCAAGCGTCCCTACACGTCTAGGCTTAATCGTGCTTTCGATTGCCCTGGCATGGCTCACCTACCGGTTGATCGAGCGGCCGATCCGTTTTGGTAAGCATGGCAGCTTAAAGGTATCCCTACTTATTGTCGTGATGCTCACACTTGGCGGATTGGGCTTAGGTACGTATTACGAGAGGGGCTTTCCGTTTCGAAAAAACGTCAAGCAGGCTGACGCGTTGTATACCTCAGAAGCGCGCACTATTGAGGCGAAGCTAGTTTCTGGCTACCGAAACTACCTGGGGGGCGAACCTAGCCAATCCAGCAAACCCGTGGTCTTGATTGTTGGTGACTCTTACAACCCCAACTGGTCTGTTGCGCTCAGTAGTGTGATTGATGTCGAGCAATACGACATTGTCTCGGTCTCGTATCTTGGTTGCAAAGTGAGTGTTGCGGGCGAAAAAATCAACGCAATAGCAAGCGAACAGAAATTTGAACGTTACTGCCAACCCCTTGAATTGTGGATCAACGATCCAAGCGTTATCCGCAGGCTCGCTGCAGTGATGTTAGTCAGCTATCGACCCTTTGAGTATGACGTCAATAGATTCAGGTTTGATTTGCTTCGAGAGCTAAAGAAAAAAAATAGTCAGTTTGACTTATTTGTCTTTGGAAATTACTTTCAACTTGATTCTGATCAATATTCGAGTTGTGAAAAGTTGATGTTCAGAACGGGTCGTCGAGCTGACCTGTGTATGGAGCTAGCCGATTATCCAAAAAAACAAACAAGTCGAGAAAGCTTGCCGCTTT
This sequence comes from Burkholderiaceae bacterium, assembly GCA_044338955.1. GTDB lineage: Bacteria > Pseudomonadota > Gammaproteobacteria > Burkholderiales > Burkholderiaceae_B > Zwartia. The sequence goes on along the minus strand of JBIIWK010000363.1, from coordinate 1,530 downwards.
ATCCGCACGACCTTAAGTTTGCCTACGTCGACCTGATTGGTTTGACTTGCCATGAAGATAAAACGGGGTGTCCGACCGAAGCGCAAGGCGTGCCTTTTATCAGCGACTCACATCACTTAAATGCTACCTTTATCGCAAAACTCATGCGTGATATTCAGACAACGCAGTCAGCAAAGTTAGAAGACCTAGGTCTTCGACAGTACTTGGTCAATCGCTCTGATCCTTAACGATACGAAGCCGTTGCGGTGCAGAGGTTTGATCTTGCGCAAACGCAGGCTTGAAATTTGGTGTTTTGGCACCAAATAGCAAGTGAGCCCTTAGGTAGCGCACTAAAAGCTTTTGTTGCGCTTTATACTCAAATCACTGTTTACCTTTGCGACCGATATCATGAAAATCCCATGCCCTCACTGCAATAAGCTGAACCAACTCGCGATTGAGCGTCTGGCGAGCCAACCGATTTGTGGGGCGTGCAAAAAGGATTTGTTGTCAGCCCCGCTTGAGGTAGATGAGCAATTGTTTGGAGAATTAACTGCTCAGTCGCCACTGCCAGTGATCGCCGACTTTTGGGCCTCGTGGTGTGGCCCATGCAAGATGTTTGCGCCAACCTTTCAGGCCAGTGCGCTTAAGCATACCAATGCAGCCCTGCACGTCAAGGTCAACACCGAAGAGAATCAGGCACTGTCGCAAAGGTTGAGCATCCGCTCAATCCCGACCCTAGCTGCGTATTCAAAAGGTAAAGAACTCACTCGCGTAAGCGGGGCGTTGCCTGCGCCATCGCTTGAGCAGTTTGTGCAGAAGGCGGTGCAAGACGCGGGCTAATTGCAGCCTTTATCGTGAGAGCTCGTAGGACGTGGCATAGGTTGCTACAGGCTGCGGTGCTTCTTCCGATTGCTGTCGCTCGAGCTATTATTTATACACAACAGTAAGCGTCTCAGCTACCAGTGCTGGTTTTGCGACGCCTTCAATCTCAACGGTATTGCTGTAGGTTAATCGCGCACCGCCCTCTATTTCGTCATATTTTTCGAGGGTACGGTGTAAGCGAATGCGTGCACCGCACTGCACGGGGCTCACGAACCGAACCTTGTTTTGGCCATAATTGACACCGCGCGAGCGCTGTTTAATCCGCACGATTTGACTCGCCAGGTAGGTCACGAGCGAAAGTGTGAGCATGCCATGGGCGATTGTTTTGCCATCGGGCATTTGTTGTTTGGCACGCTCGCGATCAATGTGAATCCAATTATGGTCACCCGAGACCGCGGCAAAGTCATCGATCCGTTTTTGGTCCACGGTCAGCCAGTCACTGCTACCAACTTTTTGACCCACGTATTGCTTCATATCCGAGGGAAATTCGACTTCAAGCATGGTTGACTCCTGAGATCTTGTTGTCTTGTTAACCGCACAAGCGGACTAGGCGCTCGCGGATGATGTGTTCGGCTTCTAGAACAATTCGTGCGACTAGTACTTCGCAACTTGGGATATCGTGAATGAGTCCTTGCACTTGTCCGACGGTCCAGATGCCTCCTTCGACAT
>JBIIWK010000277.1:0-4250 GCA_044338955.1 Burkholderiaceae bacterium | reverse complement strand
CTTTGACGCCGGCAACTTTAGGGCCGATTTCAGCGATGGTGGCGCCTGACTTTTCCATCTCGATCACGCTTAGCGCCAAAGCGTTTTTGTAGACACGGCTGCTATTTCTTAGGCTTCGCAAGATCAGGCTGGTATCGTGTTCACCTTGCTCGACAATGGCTTGTTTGATGTTGTGATGAACGGGCGCCTCGATGGTGCACATGAAGCGCGTGCCCATGTTGATCGCTTCGGCCCCCAAGGCTAGCGCCGCGACCAAGCCACGCCCATCGCCAAAGCCGCCCGAAGCAATGACCGGGATCTTGAGTTTGGCTACCGCGGCGGGGATCAACACAAGGCCAGGAATATCCTCTTCGCCGACGTGGCCCGCGCATTCAAAACCATCAATACTGACGGCATCAACGCCGATGTCTTGCGCTTTCAACGCGTGCCGAACCGTAGTGCACTTGTGGATGACTGTAATGCCAGCGTTTTTAAAGGCAGGCATGTGTGCTGAAGGGTTATTGCCGGCGGTTTCGACAATTGTGACGCCCGCATCAATGATGACGTCTCGGTAGGCCTCGTAGGGGATGGGTTTGAGTGAGGGTAAAAAAGTGAGATTCACACCAAACGGCTTGTCAGTCATGCCACGCAAGCGATTGATTTCATCGTGAAGCGCTTCAGGAGTTGGTTGGGTGAGGGCAGTTAGTATCCCCAACGCACCTGCGTTAGAAACTGCCGCGGTGAGCTCGGCACGCCCCACCCATTGCATGCCGCCTTGGATAATGGGGTGTGCAATACCCAGCAGGCGTGTGATCGCGGTTTGCATTGTGTTGGTCCTTTACGGTGTAACGCTCAACGCGCCATCGTTTGCGATGAGGTGAGGTCGATAGGGTTGACAGGTCGGGCTGAGATGCAGCTTGGCGCCGGTCAGCTTTTGTAGCGTAGTAAAGTCGATGTCGTCGGCGATGCGTTGAACCACGAAGCCTTTTGGGGTGACGTCGATTAAGGCAAAATTTGTATAAATTCTGGTGACACACTTGTGGCCAGTTAAGGGATAAGCACAATGTTCCAGCAGCCGAGGTGCGCCATCTTTCTGGCAATGCTCCATCAGCACCCAGACACTGGCAGCGCCCGCTGCAAGATCCATCGCGCCGCCGACCCCTGGGGTTTCGGTTGACGAGCCAGTTGACCAGTTGGCGAGATCGCCATTTTCGGCGACTTGAAAGGCACCCAGGCAGGCGATATCGATGTGTCCACCACGAATCATTAAAAAAGAATCGCTATGACTAAATACTGAGGCACCCTTTAAGAGGGTGAGGTGCGACTTACCGGCACCAACGACATCGTCGTCCTCTTGCCCAGGCTCAGGTGCGGGCCCCAGCCCGAGTAGGCCTTGCTCACTCTGTAGCAACACCTCGCGCCCTGCGGGAATGTAATCCGCGATCATGGTCGGCAAACCGATACCAAGGTTCACGCAGTAACCCTCGGGGATATCTTCTGCCGCGACACGTGCAATATCTTTTCTAGTTAACCCTTTCATTTTTTCTGTATAGCCTCGCAGTAAAAAGTAAGAGAGATTTCATTTTTTATCTCAATGACACGGTCGATTAACGTGTCTAGCGCCGTTTGATTTCAATCACTCGGTCAATGAAGACGCCTGGCGTGACGATGTGTTCGGGATCGAGCTCGCCCAATTCGACAAACTCGTTGACTTGCGCAATGACCAGTTTTGCTGCGCCGGCCATCATCGGGTTATTGACACGTGCGCCACGGTGATACACCAGATTGCCCCAGCGATCGCCCTTCTTTGCTTGAATCAGCGCAACGTCGCCAACCAGTGGTTTTTCAAAAACGTATTCTTGCCCATCGATCAGGCGCGTCTCTTTGCCGCGCGCTAACTCGGTACCCGCAGCCGTTCGCGTAAAGAAACCACCGATGCCAGCAGCACCTGCACGAATGCGCTCAGCCAACGTACCCTGGGGCACCAATTCAAGCTCGATTTTGCCCGTGCTATATAGTTCATCAAAAATAGTCTTTCCGACTAAGGCGCGCGGAAACGAACACACCATTTTTCTGACTCGATTGGCTCGCATCAGATCTGCCATCACGTCGGTGCCGGTCGTTGCATTATTCGCCACTAAGGTAAGGTCTTTCACCCCTAAGTCGAAGACGCCGGCCAACAGCTCGGCTGGTCGCCCTGAAGTGCCGAAACCGCCGATCAGCAGCACATCGCCATCTTTGATACCTTGTATGGCTTGCGCCATTGAGTCAACACGCTTATTGATCATGGCTAATCCAGATCGTTACCGCGCATATCTGCATTGCGTCGCGCGCGACGCGCCAAGTCCAGCATGACAGTGCCGATTGCGTTCGGGTTGTCGATCGGTTCGGCCTGGGGCCCGCGATGCCAACCTTCCATCGCCGCAAGAAAACCACCACCTAATTCAAACACCCTAGCGGTGACTTCGGAGCTTTCGGCGCTGGCTAACCACGTTGCGGCGGCGGCGATCCAGCGAGGGTGCCGTAACGCAATCTCTTCAGGCGTGCGCTCACGTAAGCTTTCGGTCATCCGTGTTTGTGCATGGGGGCTAATGGCATTCACCGTGATCCCATAACGCTTTAACTCGCGTGCGGTGATGATGGTGAACGCAGCGATCCCTGCTTTGGCCGCGCCGTAATTGCTTTGCCCAATGTTACCGAGTAAGCCTGAAAATGACGTGGTGTTGATGAGGCGTGCATTCACAGGTTCGCCGGTGAGTTTTTGTTGGCTTCTCCAGTACACGGCAGCGTGGTGGCAAGGTGCGAAGGTTCCCTTTAAATGAACCTTGATCACAGCATCCCACTCGCTCTCTTCCATGTTGACTAACATTCGGTCGCGAAGAATACCAGCGTTGTTAATGACGACGTCGAGCTTGCCAAAGTGTTCGACCGTACTGTGGATCATATGTTCGGCCTCTTTCCACTCAGAGACGTCGTCACAGTTTGCGATAGCCTCGCCACCGGCGGCTTTGATTTCGTCAACCACTTGTTGCGCGGCCGAGGTATCTCGCCCCAGGCCTTCTCTGGATACGCCAAGATCATTGACAACGACTTTGGCTCCGCAGGCGGCCAGTTGCAAGGCGTACTCACGCCCGATCCCACGTGCAGCGCCGGTAACAATTGCGACGCGTCCTTCACATAAGCGGCTCATGATTGAATAGGTTCCTTGAAATATTGATAAGAATAGTTAACAGAGTAGGGAAAATAATAGGGACATTGAGCTAGCGTTCAAATTTTGGCGGACGTTTTTCGATAAACGCTTGCGCTGCCTCTTTGTGATCGGCGGTTAGCGTGGCGGTCACATGATTCAAGGCTTCTTGATTGAGCGTTTGATCTAAGGTGTTACTCAATGCTTGATTTAAATTGTCTTTCATCAGCGCCAACGCTTGTCTAGGGCCCTTCGCAAATTTCTGAGCAATTGCAGTGACCTCTGGCTCAAGGCGGTCGCGCGAAAACAGGGCGGTCAGCATCCCCAAATCATGCGCTTGCTGCGCACCGAGTGTGGGCGATAGCAAATACAGCTCGCGAGCCTTCGCGAAACCGACGATACGCGGTAGAAAATAATGCCCGCCAAAATCGCCAGGCAAGCCGACGTTGATAAAAGCCGTTTTGAATTTGGCCGAGTCATCTGCGTAACGAAAATCGCAGGCCAATGCTAAAGACAGGCCTGCGCCTGCAGCGGGGCCACGAATCATCGCGATGGTTGGGATGGGCAGGGTATGCAACAGCTCGGCAATTTGATTGCGCCGGCGCAGGCGCGCGACCTTTTGTTCAAACGATAGGGTCTCTGCGGGTGAGTTGGCCATACGCGCCACATCGCCACCCGCACAAAAAGCAGAGCCCGCGCCAGTCAGCACAATCGCTCCGATCTGCCGATTGTCTTTGGCCTCAAGCAGCGCTTGCGCGAGCTGGTCATATAGCTCTGGGCTGAGCGCATTGAGACGCTCTGGCCGATTCATGACGAGCGTCATGACGCCCTCGTGTACCGACTTAAGTAATGGTGATGACTGCTCTGGCATATTGTCTCCGAATGGTATCTAGGTACCTTATGCATTAGCTTAGAGCAAAAAATCCTTTTCGGTGAAAAAAGAAAAACCACTGCCAACAGACGTTATTTGAATGGTATAAAACCAAGACGAGGTTCACAGCCGACCAGTTCTAATATTTGGTTTAAACCAAAAGATTCACAGGGACAACACAATGAGTATCAAAGGCAAGGCCTATATCGCCGG
>JBIIWK010000178.1:0-7013 GCA_044338955.1 Burkholderiaceae bacterium | reverse complement strand
GATAGACGATGGCGTGGTGCTGCCTTGCGCGGTGTGTGACGGCGAACATCTGCCGTTTGCCTCAAATTATTTTGATCGCGTGACGGTGGCCTTTGGCTTGCGCAACATGACCCATAAAGATCGGGCCTTGGCTGAGATGACACGGGTACTCAAGCCCGGTGGCAAATTGTTGGTGCTAGAGTTTTCAAAGATCGCAGCGCCTCTGGCACCGGTGTATGACTGGTATTCCTTCAAGGTCTTGCCGTGGCTCGGGCAAAAAGTCGCGGGTGATGCGGCTAGCTATCGCTATCTGGCCGAATCGATTCGTATGCATCCAGACCAAGAGACCTTAAAAGCCATGCTCGGCGAAGCAGGGCTGTCTCGTGTGCAGTTCTTTAATTTGTCGGCGGGTTTGACCGCCTTGCATGAAGGGGTCAAATTGGGCTAAGGCTAGCGCTGTGCTCGAAGAGGTGAAATTTTTGTTATTTTTGGCAAAAACACTTGAAATAGTGCACAAAGTCAGAACTTCTTGTTCTTTTTAATGTCCATGCTTTACAACCTGTTCAGCTTTCAGTAAGATTCAGGTTCTAGTAAGATTTGAGAGCCTTTCGGTTTTTAAACTCTATTTGAATTTTTGGCGCTGAGTCGCCCAGGAGCTCACGATGTCCCGACTTGTTACTCGTCTGTTTGTGGCAGCACTGATCACCATAGGTGGTGTGTCGTTGTCTTCGGTTACTTTTGACGCGCAGGCCGCGCGTGCCGGTAGCGGCACGAGTTCTGGCAAGCAATCTAGCAATGTCAGCAGTCAAAAGCCGGCAGCGCCCGCTGCGGCCACTGGCTCGACGGCGCAAAAGAGTGCAACGCCCGCAGCCGCTGCTCCTGCAGCCGCTGCGGCTAAACCTAGCGGCGCCTCGCGTTGGCTGGGCCCACTGGCCGGCATCGCCGCAGGTCTGGGGATCGCCGCCATGCTGTCGCACTTCGGTCTGGGCGGCGCCATGGGCGACTTCTTGATGGTGGCGCTGTTGGCCGCTGTGGCGATCTTTGGTGTGATGTTCGTCTTGCGCATGATGCGTGGCTCAGCTGCGCAGCCTGCAACGCAAGGCGCCGGTAACGTGCCCACAGAGCAGCTGCCTGCCAACGAGACCTACCGCGAAAGTGCTGCGCCTAGCGCCGCACCTGTTGCGATGCCCGCCTCAGCCACCGGCTCAATGTCGGCGGCAGGGTTTGGTTCCGATGCGCCAGCGCCAGATAAAAACTGGTTTATCCCTGTCGATTTTGACACCAACCGGTTCTTGCAAGAGGCTAAAGCACAGTTCGTCTCCATTCAAAAGGTTTGGGATAGTGGCGACCTGACTCAAATGCGTAACTTCTTGACCGATGATTTACTCAAAGAGTTGCAAGCGCAACTGTCGGGACGTGTGGGCGAAAACCATACTGAAGTCGTGCTCCTCAACGCCGAAATGCTGGGCATTGAAAAAGTCACTGACGGTCATTTGGCGAGCGTGCGCTTCTCGGGCATGTTGCGTGAGCAGGTCGGTGCAGAGGCTTTCCGTTTTGAAGAAGTCTGGAACCTCTTCAAGCCAGAGCAGGGCGGGTGGTTGTTGGCAGGTATCCAACAGATTCCAGTGACCCAAGCCAGTTAAGTTAGTGTTTGATCGTTGCTAAAAAACGCCCGCTTTGCGGGCGTTTTTTTACGCGATTCAACCGACGCACCATTCACCCGTTAAACTACGTCCTCAATCAGACTTTTAGTGCTGGCGCCCACGTGACCATAGCTTTGCCCTCCCTGCCGACGCGGTTTGCCTTACACCCCGTCAGGCTATGGGCGAACGCCTTCAATCTGCTAACCCGGCAGCAGCCCTGGGCGGCGCAGCGTCTGGCCGCTTATGCCGGGCAAACGCTCAGAATTTGCCTCGGTGGTTTTCAAGTCACGTTTACCATCGGACACGATGGCACGCTGGTTGCGGCAGATTCGGCAGTCGTGCCTGATGTCGTGCTCGAGTTAATCGCTGAAAAACTGTCTTGGACGGCCTTGCTGGCACCCGGTGCACGCACAGATATTGCGCAGTGGGTGCATGTCACCGGGCAGGCTGCACTGGCGCAAGTCGTCTCTGATCTTGCGCGTGATCTGCGCCCCGATCCCGAAGATGCCTTAGCCCAATGGCTGGGAGACATTCCAGCACGTCGACTCACTCAGGGCGTAAAAGGGCTGTTGACCGGCGCCCAGTCGTTCGGTCGGGGTTTGGTCGAAAATCTTGCTGAATATTTTTCTGAAGAAACGAACACCTTGGCCGGCGCTTCGGCGCATGCGGCCCTCACCCACGAGCGTGAACGAACCCTGGCGCACTTAGCGCAACTCGAGCAGCGCTCCGCGGCACTGCAAGCCCGCCTTGCGCGCCTGACACCGCGCCCTGGCGCCCACGCATGATGTCATTACCTCGCCTGCTGCGTATCATTGGCGTTGCGCTCCGCTACCGTCTCGACGAACTTGTACTCTCAGGGATCGATCATCCGGTGGCCTATCGGTTACTGTGGCTGGTGCGCTTAGGTTCGCGCCCAACCATGGCGCGCGGCTTGCGTCTGCGCCTTGCACTCGAAGCGCTGGGTCCGATCTTTGTGAAATTTGGGCAAGTCTTGTCGACCCGTCGTGACTTAATCCCAATGGATATTGCCGATGAGCTCGCCTTGCTGCAAGATCGGGTCGCCCCGTTCGCTTCAGACAAAGCCGCCGCCATGATTCAAGCGGCACTTGGGGCGCCTACCTCGACCCTTTTTGCGCAGTTCGAAACCGACCCTGTGGCGTCTGCGTCGATTGCTCAAGTGCACTTCGCAGTGCTCCACGATGGGCGTCACGTTGCCGTCAAAGTCTTGCGCCCTGGCATGCTCGAGGTGATTGATAAAGATCTTTCACTGATGCGCGTGCTGGCAAGCCTGATCCAGCGCTTGGTGCCTGATGGGCGGCGCTTAAAACCTCGCGAGGTGGTCGCCGAATTTGATAAACACTTGCACGACGAACTCGATTTATTGCGCGAGGCCGCTAATTGCAGCCAGTTACGCCGAAATTTTGGCCCCGAGAGCAACCGCGGTGAGCTGCTGTGGGTGCCCGAGGTGATGTGGGATTATTGTGCTTCGACGGTCTTTACGATGGAGCGCATGTACGGCATACCGGTCAGTCAAATCGAACGCCTCAAGCAAGCGGGTGTTGACATCCCGACACTGGCGCGCACCGGTGTTGAAATATTTTTTACGCAAGTTTTTGACGATGGCTTTTTTCACGCAGACATGCACCCTGGCAATATTTATGTCTCAGATCAGCCAAACACACTCGGACGGTATATTGCGCTCGATTTTGGTATTGTCGGATCGCTGTCAGAGTTTGATAAAAACTACTTAGCCCAAAATTTTCTGGCTTTTTTTCAACGCGATTATCGACGTGTGGCGCGTTTGCACATTGAGTCAGGCTGGGTACCCGCTACCACGCGCGAAGAAGAGCTCGAGGGGGCGGTTCGTGCGGTGTGCGAGCCCTATTTTGATCGGCCTTTGGCTGAAATCTCACTCGGACAAGTGTTATTACGCCTATTTCAGACCTCTAGGCGTTTTAATGTCGAAATACAGCCGCAGTTGGTATTGTTGCAAAAGACCCTTTTAAACGTCGAAGGACTAGGTCGACAGCTCGATCCGCAGTTAGACTTATGGAAAACCGCTAAACCTTATCTCGAACGCTGGATGCTTGAGCGGGTGGGTTTAAAGGGCACCCGTAAAAAACTGCTACAAGAGGCTGGTCAGTGGGCGCAGTGGTTACCTGAATTACCACGGTTGGTGCATACACAACTCAGTCGCGCCGATGTCTCAGGTCAGGTCTTACACGAGTTGCAGCAGATGCGGCGCGCGCGTGAACAAAGTAATCGTGTGTTGGTGGTATTAACGGGCGTGGCTGCCCTAAGTTTGGCAGTGGCACTCTGGACGCTCATGCGTTGATTGAAGTTTAAACATTAAAGGCAGTGAACATGCTCTACACAGAACTTTTTAAGTCGATGGAATCCGTGCGCTGGAATATGGCCACCGATATCCCCTGGCAAGATTTTGATCGCAGCAAGCTGACGGATGAGCAGGCGCAGACGATCAAAATGAATGCCATCACTGAATGGGCTGCGTTGCCTGCGACTGAAATGTTTTTGCGAGACAACCGCGACGACAGCGATTTTTCGGCTTTTATGTCGGTCTGGTTTTTTGAAGAGCAAAAGCACTCACTCGTGTTGATTGAGTACCTGCGCCGCTTTGCCCCAGATTTGGTTCCAACCGAAGAAGAACTGCACCGCGTGCGCTTCGAGTTTGACCCCGCGCCTCCGCTCGAAACACTGATGCTGCATTTCTGTGGCGAAGTGCGTCTCAATCATTGGTATCGTCGCGCCTCTGACTGGCACACCGAACCTGTGATCAAAGAAATTTATAAAGTGATTGCCCAAGACGAGGCGCGTCACGCCGGTGCGTATTTGCGCTACATGAAGCGCGCGCTTACGCAACGCGGGCAAGAAATCGGCGCCCAGGCACGCATGGCATTTGCCAAAATTGGGGTGTTAATGGCTTCGGCGCATCGCACGCCCCAAGCGCTTCATCCCACTAATTTGCATGTCAATAAAGAGATGTTTCCCAATGACACGGTGCAGTCAAAACTGCCCGAGCCAGGCTGGCTTGAGCGTTGGCTAGATAATCAAATCGTCTTTGATAAAGACTGGGAACACAAAGTCAGCACACGGATCTTGCATAACATGTCGCTTTTAATGGATAGCTCATTTAAAACCGTGCAAGATCTGAATCGCTACCGTAAAGAACTGATTCGTTCAGCCGCGGGGGCTGTAGGTTCAGTCGCTTGAGCGCGCGCTTCGAGGGCAAGCTCGTTTCAGTGCAACAAGCCCTCGAGCGGCTCGCAAGCGGGCAGTGGCGCCAGCCCTTGGTCTTTACCAATGGCGTGTTTGATATTCTGCACCGCGGCCATGTTACCTATCTGGATGAGGCCGCACAGCTTGGTGCAACATTGGTCGTGGGTGTCAACTCGGACGCCTCGGCAAAGCGTTTAGGCAAAGGACCAGACCGCCCGCTGAATACCGCGGCCGATCGCGCTGCGTTGTTAGCTGCGCTCGAATGCGTGACCGCAGTATGCGTGTTTGATGAAGACACTCCCCTCGAAATCATCGGGCAACTTCGACCCGACATCATCGTTAAGGGCGGGGATTACAACATGCAAGTGCTGCCTGAAACCAAGCTCGTCGAGTCTTGGGGCGGCAAAGCCGTAGCAATACCGTTTGAGTTTGCGCGCTCGACGACTAATCTGGTTGAAAAAATTCGACAAGGCTGAGGGCGAGCCATGCTAGACAAGCTGTTTAAGCTTGACGCCCACGTCGCGCTTTGCAAGCCAGTATGAACCGGCGGTCGGTACTACCAGAAAAGTTTTTAGAACTTGAAACGCGAGCCACAAGCCCCAGTGAGCGGCTTAATCACGGTCTCAAACAGCGACGTCGTTTCAAAGCTTGCTGCAGTGGTGCGTGTAATTCGAAAGGCGGTCATCAAGGGTGACTGGCCAACGATCACGACCATGCGCCCACCAATTTTCAATTGATATTTAAGTGCATTTGATATTTTGTCGACCCCACCGCTTACCAAAATAGCATCGTATTCGGCGGTTCCCCACCCGTTATTGCCATCGCCGGTTTCAACAGTGACATTTTTGACGAGAGCTTTTTGCAAATTTTGCTGGGCAAAGCTTGCTAAGCGCGGATCGATTTCAATTGATGTGACGGTGCGAGCCAACTGCGCCAGCAAGGCCGCCTGATGACCCGAGCCAGTACCGATTTCGAGCACGCAGTCATCGTGTTTGAGTTGCAAGAGCTGGGTGAGGCGAGCCTCGAGCTTGGGGCTGAGCATGGCCTGACGCGTGTCGACGGCACCGAGCTGCAACGGGATCTCGATGTCTGCAAACGCTAGAGTACGAAAGGCGGGCGGCACGAAGAGTTCGCGTTGCACCTTGAACAGGGCCTCAATCACATTGGCGTCAAAGACGCCTACGGGTCGAATTTGTTGTTCGACCATATTGAAGCGGGCGAGTTCAAACTCAGACAAATTCGATGCAGTCATAATCTAGTGTGCAAGAGCACTTGAAGCGAAAGGCCCTTATTGTAAGGGTTTTCCTGACCACAGCGCATGAAAGTGGTGCACGGGGCCGTGGCCGTGGCCGACTTTCAAGGCATCCGATTGGGCAATCGCTTGCACAAGGTAATCCTTGGCGCGCTTGGTCACCTCAGGTACATCTTGCAGCTGTGGCAACAGCGCCGTGATGGCGGCTGAGAGTGTACAACCCGTTCCGTGTGTGTTGCGTGTGGGGATGCGGTGACCAGGTAACTCGATCATTTTGTCGCCATCATGCAGCACATCAATCGTATCGTTTCCGGGCAGGTGCCCGCCCTTCACCAATACCCACCGATGCCCACCGTGGGTCATCATGTTGCGCAAGCGTTCAGCAACCCGGCGCATCTCGCGTACGGTCTCGACTGAGCGCATTTCAAGTAGTACCCCGGCCTCGGGCAAATTAGGCGTGATCAGCGTCGCTAGGGGCAGTAATTGCTCGCGTAGGGCTCCGATGGCTTTTTGTTCAAGCAGTAAATCGCCGCTTTTTGAAACCATAACGGGGTCTAGGACCAAGTGGGCGGGCTTGAAGTGTCCAAGGCGGTCTGCAACCACCTCAATGATGCCGGTTTGCCCCAGCATGCCTAGTTTGACTGCATGAATGTCGACGTCGGCAAAAAGAGTGTCAATTTGCGCACGCACAAATTGTGGATCGATGGGCAAGATATCGGTAACGGCCTGAGTGTTTTGCGCGGTAAGTGCCGCCACTACGGCGCAGCCGTATGCTCCCAACGCGCTCATTGCTTTGATATCAGCCAAAATACCGGCACCACCCGAGGGATCCATCCCCGCGATGGTGAGGGTGTTGGGGATGACGCGCACGGCGTCGTCGTTGCTCATGTCTTAGCGTTCGG
>JBIIWK010000177.1:0-7017 GCA_044338955.1 Burkholderiaceae bacterium | reverse complement strand
TAAAGATTGCTAACGGGGATATGGCCAATATCAGGTCCAAGCAAATGACTCTCGCGCCACCGCACCAACATGCCTGTTGTGCCTGCAAATGCAGCCGCCCACGTCAGTGCCGTCCCGAGCCAGGCCGACGTTGGGCTCACGAAGCCTAGCCAATAACAGGCGGTCGCCAACACGAATAAAGCGCACATCCACAAGATTGCAGACTGGGACGAAAACAAATACTTTAAAAAGAAGGTCTGCTCGGCGCGGGCAATATCGCCCTGATAGAGCCATATCGCAAAGCCAGCGGCCAGTGCCGTCGTGAGCATCAAGATGCGTAGCGGTCGCCACAGCCAACCCAGCCAGGCAAAGCTTGGCACAGCCAACACCAAGATAGTTTGCTCGTAATAATCCATTGAGTTGCTAAACGTCTTGAGCGCATAGCCAGCCCCAAGCGCCAAAAGCACAAAAAATAAAATATCAGTCCAGTTGGGCCGACCACGCTGCTCGCGCCCATCGCCTGACTCAGAGAGATCATCCCAGTCGTTTCGTGACTCGGCGATTGAATTCGTCATGACAGATTTCTCGATGAAGTGAAGAAAAAATACCAACGTCGGTAAAACGTGACCCAATGACCGCTCGGGCCGCCTTGCGTGTTAACGAACTTCGCTTAGCGCAGTCGAATCAGCACGGGCGCACCTTGCTTGATTGTGTCAATACAACTTAACGGACTTGACTGAGCTTATTTAGCGCAGCCTTGAACCGATCAAACTCACGGTTGAAATCGAGTGTACGCTTTTGCGATGTCATCGCAGCTAATACACGGGTGCCGTTTGCCTGTTCTGCTGGGCGCAACCACACCCAGATGCGTCGGTCGCGTACGTAGAACATTGTAAAAACACCTAACACTAGCAACAAACACCCGAGATAAACAATGAATTTTCCTGGGGTACGACTCACTTGAAAAACACTCGCCTGCACATGGTTAAAGGATTTTAGAGTCAACATTAAGGGGGCAGGGTACAAGGCCAAATCCGATAGAGCCGCCACCGCTAATCTGGACCAGTTGGCATCTAGTTCTAATTGCTGCGTTGAGGTACTTAACGCTGAGTGACCCGCTCGTTCGCGCACGAGGCCTCGTAATTCATGAATGGCTGACCCGAGCAAGCGGATGACAATATCGGCGGCGCGCTGCTGCTCGGCAGGCGGCACATTGGTCTCAAGAAAACGAGAAATCGCTTGCAAACCACCGACGGCAAAGGTGTCGAGCGCACGCTGAGCCGAGGTCTGCAGGGCCTGTTGGTCGGTGGCGCTACCCTGATAAGCTCGGGCAAAGCGCTTCACCGCCTCGGCTCTGTCTGCGGGGCTGGCCAGCGCTGCGCGCACGCGCATGAACTCATCTGCCGTATCGTAGTCATCAACCGGCATGCGTAAGTACTTAAAGCCGGGGCGGCCCGGCTCTTGAACGCCGGCTAACAATACGCGCGAGCCGTCAAGCTCGGCTGGCAGCATGTATTGGTGAAACGTCATGGCCTGGCCGCTTGCGTCAATCAGGCGGTACTCGACACTCGGGCCAATGTTGCGCAGGTTTTTATTTTTCTTACCCGCAGCGCTGCCTGTGACTGACGCGACGTGTTCGCCAAACTCTTTAGGCGTCGTCGGTTCACCCCCGCTCAGGTCTTCGACATTGATCGTGCGCAGCTTGGTGATTTCGGCTTTAACTGTTTGGCCTGAACCACCCAACGCGATGTCGCTAGTTTGCCCCACCAGGGCTTTTAAAGCGAAGGTGTCGGTGCCGGTGCCAGAGAGGGGATAGCCGATCAGCTCAACCTCGCTGCCACCATCATCAAAACTTGATTGATAGACTGTGACGCCTTTGAAATGCAAAGGCTCGTTGACTTCGATATCAGCTTCGAATGTTTTGCCGGTATCGGGGTCAGTGACTTCAACCTGACTCATAAAACGACTTGGCATGCCCGTCGAGTAATAGTCCACAACAAACTTTTTTAAAGTAAGCGTAAAGGGTAACGGCTGCACCAAAGCGCCATCATCTACCGTAATAATCGCCGAGCTCCGCTTGCTGCCCTCTGGAATCAGCACGTTCGCACGAAAGCTTGGGTTGTCGACTGACAGGCGACCACGCGCGGGTACATCTACGATCATCATGTTTTCGACGATGGGCGTTTTACCAAACAGCCAAACTTGCAGGCGAATGGGCAATTCGCTATCAAGCAAACCACCCACGCAGATAATCACGATCGCAGCGTGGGCAAAGATATAGCCCAGACGATTGCCACTGCCGCGCTTAGCCGCTAATAACAACGAGTCACCGTCTGTGCGCTGACGCACCGCGTAGCCTTGCTGCTGCAGCCACGCCTGAACCGAGGCACCCGCCTGCGCTGGCTGACGGGTGGTATCGACTTCAATTTTGTGATGAAACGACCGCAGGCTTGAGGCTCGTATGTGCTCGCGAAAGGATCGCGCATCTTTCAGCATTTTTGGTGCGTTACGGATCAGGCATAAGCTCGTCGACAACACCAAGAACGCCATCGTGACCAAAAACCACCAGCTGTTGTAGATATGCCAGATCGAAAACTTATCGAGCACCTCAAACCAAAAGGGGCCAAATTGATCGACATAGGCGTTCGCTGAACGCCCTTGCGCGACGACGGTACCAATCAGGCTAGCCAAACAAATGAATACGAGCAAGCTAATCGAAAAGCGCATCGAACTTAATAGTTCGAGCGTATTCGCCACGGCAGACGCCGAACGTGGCCCGCCCGACCCCGCACTGGGCGAGGCATCGTTGGCGATGGGGTGAGTCGATGTACTAGGTGTGATCACGATGTATTTATCTAAAAAAAAGGGGGCGTCTTTCGACCCCCCCTGGCTTGCGTAGTGACGACGCAGGTGCCTAGCGCAAACCTGCTGCGTAGTCAGAGACGGCCTTAATGTCTGAGTCAGACATGCGATCGGCAATTTGGTTCATCATCGGGCCGTTTGCGCGGTGTCCGGCACGAAACAACTTGAGCTGCTCTTCGATGTAACTAGGGTATTGGCCGCTGAGGCGCGGATACTGGCCAGGAATGCCAGCCCCGTTCGGTGAGTGGCAGCCTGCGCACGCAGGTACGTTGCGCTCGGGGATCCCACCGCGCCAAATATGCTGGCCGCGCTCGAGCAACTTTGGATTGGTTGCCGTAGCACGTTCGGTCAGCTTTTGTTGTGTGAGATACACCGCAAGGTTATGCATGTCGGCGTCGGTCAGCGGCGCAGCCATCGCGCTCATCACCGAAGGCGCGCCATCGGCGCCTTTACGCAAGGCTTCAGTCGCGCCTGCTTTAGGGCGAAACTCGACGAGTTGCTTGTAAATGTACTCGTGTGACTGCGCGGCTAAATTGGGGTTGGCTGGGATCGTGCTGTTACCGGCCGCACCATGACATGACACGCAAGCCACGACACCACGCGCGGCATCGCCCTGTTCATAGAGCGTGGCGCCCTTTGCAGTATCCGGTTTTGCTGGACCTGCCGCGGCACCGGCCGCAATACTTGGGGACATGGCAGAGATGCCGAGCAGCAAACAGCTTGCCAGCACTACCTTTGACAACAAATACTTCATTGAAGACCTCGACGCCGAGTGGGGCACAAAAATACCTAATCCACAAAAAACCACTGTTTTAGACGCACGATTATACAATAGCGTCTGAACTGATTTTCTTAGGCCCTACAGTGTCCCTATTGCAACACGCTTCGTTTTTTACCTCTGCTGCCCGACTCGACCAGTTGCCCGCGCCCGGCGCCCCTGAAGTTTGTTTTGTAGGGCGCTCAAATTCTGGCAAATCTACCGCCATCAATGTCTTGACCAACCAAAAGCGGCTGGCGTTTTCAAGCAAAACACCCGGCCGCACGCGCCTGATCAATATGTTTGGTCTGCCTGATCCGCTCGATCCCGACGAACGTCTGGGCTATCTGGTTGACCTACCCGGCTATGGTTACGCAGCAGTTGCTCATCGCGCCCGCGAAGAGTGGGCTGATATTTTGGGCGGCTACCTGCAAAGCCGCGAATCTTTGGCGGGTATCGTTTTATTGATTGATATCCGTCGCGGTGTCACCGAGCTAGATCGCCGCTTGGCAAATTGGATCGCTCCGACTAGACGCCCGGTTTTAGCGCTGCTGACAAAGGCCGACAAATTTCCGTATGGGCAACGTATCAAAGCTGTCTTTGCAGTAAAAAAAGAACTAGAGGATATCGGTGCCTTAAATGCCGTTCCCTTCTCTGCCACGGCACGGATCGGCCTCGAAGAGGCCACCCTGCAAATCGAAAACTGGATCTCACCACAGGTCGTACCATGACAACTCCACACCTCATCCTCGCCGACTATCCGGCCAATCGTCCTCGCCGTTTACGCCACGATGACTTCTCGCGCCGACTTGTACGCGAGCACTCACTTTCGGTTAATGACTTGATCTACCCTGTTTTTGTAACTGAGGGTAAAAAAGTCAAGCAAGCGATTGATTCCATGCCAGGCGTCGTGCGCTATTCGCTCGACACGTTGTTGCCAGTGGCCGAAGAGTGCGTCAAGCTCGGCATACCGATCATGGCCCTATTTCCTGTGATTGATCCCGCGCTCAAGAACCCCCAGGGGGGCGAGGCCATCAACATCGACGGTTTAATCCCGCGTGTTGTCATGGCACTTAAAAAGCGCTTTCCTGAGCTAGGGATTTTGACCGACGTCGCGCTTGATCCCTATACCAGCCACGGGCAAGACGGCGTGATCGACGCAGACGGTTATGTCATGAACGACATTACAGTTCAAATCTTGACGCAACAAGCCTTAGTTCAAGCGCAGGCGGGTGTGGATATCGTTGCCCCAAGTGACATGATGGATGGCCGCATTGCGTCAATTCGCGAAGCTCTTGAAACCAATGGCTATATACATACGCGCATCATGGCGTATTCGGCCAAGTTCGCGAGTGCTTTTTATGGTCCGTTTCGGGATGCCGTCGGTTCGGCAAACAACTTAGGTAAGTCTAACAAGCTCGCGTATCAGATGGATCCGGGCAACATCGACGAAGCGCTGCGCGAAGTGGCCGCCGACTTACGTGAGGGCGCCGATATGGTCATGGTCAAACCCGGGATGCCCTATCTGGATGTCTTACGGCGGGTGAAAGATGCGTTTCGTGTGCCGACTTTTGCGTATCAGGTGAGTGGTGAGTACGCCATGCTTAAAGCGGCAGCAGCCAATGGCTGGCTTGATCATGACAAAGTCATGATGGAGACCCTTTTAGGCTTTAAGCGTGCCGGTGCCGATGGGATTCTGACCTATTTCGCAGTGGCTGCTGCAAAGCTGTTGAATCAAAAGTAAGGCGTTCAGGCGCTTGCTTGGGCGGCCTGGCGTTTTCGTAAACGCCAGGCAAACACGATTGCCAAGATCGGCAAGCCAAAAATTCCGATCGGAAACACTGCCGCTAAGTCTAAGTGATCGACCGCGACAGACGCGAGGATCACACCTACCGATTGCCCAAAAAATAAAAAAGACGCAAATAACGCTACGGCCGTACCGCGCATGGCCGGCGCCATCTGTGTGGCATGGGTTTGTAATACTGCGTGCAAAAGGTAATAGCCTAGACCCGACAAAATACTGGCAAGCACGCCCCAGTACCAAACCGTAGAAAACCAATACACTGCAAACGCAAACGCCATGAGGCAGCCGCCAGACACGGCCAAGCGGTACTCACCAAAGCGACGTACAAAATGATTTGCGTAAAGCGCGTAAATCAACGCGCCAGCCGCAAATAAGCCACTGATACCACCTGCCCAGGCCACCGCAATCTCATGGCGCTCGTGCAGATACGCCGGCACAAAAGCTAAGGGCCCAAACACAAAGGCCCCTTCAAGGCAGACGACGACCAACACAATGCGTGCCCAAGGCTGTGCCCACACTTGGCGCACGGGATCTAGCAGGCGGGCCCCACCACTTGCGGGTATCTCTACAACACTGCGACGACGAGAAATTAACAGTGAGCCGACCACCAGATAAATCACCGCCAAAAAAACAAAGGCCCAACGCCAACCAACAGTATCTGCAAATACTCCGCCCAACAACTGACCGATAGCAATGCCAGAAATCGAACCCAACAGATATCTCGCCAACGTCGCCTGTCGCTGTTCGTACGGAACATGATCACCGATCCAGGCCATCGACAAAGGGATGATGCCGGCGGCCGTCGCGCCTGAAATAAAACGCCCCAATTCGAGCATGCCTAGCGTTGGCGCACTAGCTACCAACAGACTACCGGCGGCACAACCAAGCGTGGCCAACGACAACACGAAAAACTTACCGTAGCGATCGCCCACTGGACCATAGAAAAACTGCATGACGCCGTAGGCAATCGAAAAGTAAGTCACTGCACTTGAGGCTTGTGCCGTGCGCACCCCAAACTCGCTGGCTAATACGGGCAACAAGGGGTCGCAAATCCGAAACGCGCTAGAGCTTGCAAAAGCAGCCAACGCGAGCAAAATAATGACCGGCATGGTCGAAGTAGAAGCACTCGGCGATGGCTGAGAGGTCATGAAGCGTGAATTCGTTGAGGCGTATTGAACGTCATTTACGCACCGAGTAGGCGCGTCTGTCTACTTATTTCACAGAAAGTACCCGATCGAGGTTCGCTGCAAAACGGTTGGCCTCTTGAAAGCCCACTACTCGCACGTCTTTTCGTTCACGCCCACCTTGCTCAAAAAAAATGATGCCTGGCGGACCAAAGAGTTTGAACCGCTTAAGTAGCGCACGATCCTCTGGATTATTTGCTGTCACATCGGCTTGCAGCAACAGCAACTGACCCATCCTCTGCGCAACGCCGGGTTGAGTAAACGTGAAGGCTTCCATCTCTTTACACGAGACGCACCAATCGGCGTAAAAATCGAGCATCACGGGTCGAGTAGATTGAGCGAGTTCCGTTTCGAGCTCGGCGATTGAGCGTACGCGTTTAAACAGGGCATGCGCGCCGTTAGACGACAAGGCCGGCTGCGCACGCGGCGCC
>JBIIWK010000176.1:0-7031 GCA_044338955.1 Burkholderiaceae bacterium | reverse complement strand
GAGCAAGACTCCGCCATTAAAAGCGCCTTAAATACCGCACTGGCAAGCGCGTCACTCAAAAGCACCGATGCCGCCACGCGCCGCCGCGCTGTGGCGCTGCTGGGCGACAGCAAAAATCCGAGTTTCAAGCCTCTGTTGACCGCACTGGTCACACCCGACACCGCTGGCGCCTTCGCTGAGTCTGACGCAGACGTACGCGCGGCAGCAAAGATCGCCATCGCTCAAATCGAATGGCATCAAACCGTTGTCAGTTGGGTCGGCAATATTTTCTTTGGCATCAGCCTGGGTAGCGTGCTATTGCTCGCAGCGCTTGGTCTGGCGATCACCTTTGGTTTGATGGGCGTCATCAACATGGCGCACGGCGAGCTTTTAATGATTGGCGCTTACGCCACGTACCTTGTACAGGGCCTGTTTAAACAATGGCTACCCGCCTATATCGACTGGTATGTGGTCGCCGCTTTGCCCGTTGCCTTTATCGTCACCGCACTTGTGGGGATGGCACTTGAACGCACCGTCATCCGCTGGCTCTATGGTCGCCCGCTTGAAACCTTGCTGGCGACTTGGGGCATTAGCTTGATCCTGATGCAGTCTGTACGCAGCTTGTTTGGCGCGCAAAACGTCGAAGTCTCTAACCCCAGCTGGATGAGTGGTGGCGTGACCATCTTGGGCAGTCTGTCGCTCAGCTACAACCGTATCGTGATTATTGGCTTTGCACTGTGTGTCGTGGTCGCCGTGTGGTTGGTTTTGAACCATACCCGCTTGGGGCTATTCGTGCGCGCGATCACGCAAAACCGCCGCATGGCAGATTGCGTTGGGGTACCGACTGGCCGCATCGACATGCTGGCTTTTGGCCTGGGTTCTGGGATTGCAGGCTTGGCCGGTGTGGCCTTATCGCAGCTCAGTAACGTTGGTCCCGACCTGGGTCGTGGCTATATTGTCGATTCATTTATGGTGGTGGTGTTGGGCGGCGTTGGGCAACTGGCGGGTACGGTTGTCGCCGCAATAGGGCTTGGTGCCCTCAATAAAATCATCGAACCCTTTTGGGGCGCCGTGATCGCCAAAATTGCGATTTTGTTATTTATCGTGCTGTTTGTACAAAAACGCCCACAGGGTCTGTTCGCACCTAAAGGGAGAAGCGCAGAATGAGTGTAGCCACCATGGCGCCATCCGCCACTATGTCCTTATCCTCTGCGCCCACCGCGTTGTATTCGCCCAAGGCCTGGGCTGCGATCGCACTCGTCGTTGTCGTATTTGCTTGCCTACCAGCGTTTAATTTGCTGTTTCCAGCGGGGCACCCGCTACATGTGTCTTCGTTTGCGATCGCCCTGATCGGTAAATTCATTTGCTATGCAATGGCTGCCCTCGCGCTTGATCTTGTGTGGGGGTACACCGGTATTTTGTCTTTAGGACATGGCTTATTTTTTGCACTAGGTGGTTACGCCCATGGCATGTATTTGATGCGTGCGGGTAAAGCGTCTGCGGATATCGTGCCCGACTTTATGACCTTTCTCAGCTGGAAAACCTACCCGTGGTTTTGGTCGTTTACCGAACACTTTTGGTACGCCATGTTTTTGATGCTGGCCATACCTGGCTTGCTCGCCTTTTTGTTTGGCTATTTTGCGTTTCGTTCACGCATCAAAGGTGTGTATTTTTCGATCATCACGCAGGCCCTCACCTTTGCAGCCATGCTGTTATTTTTTAGAAACGAGACCGGCTTTGGTGGCAACAACGGCTTCACCGATTTTAAAAAGATTCTGGGTTTTGATATCACCTCGGCGAACACTCGGGCCGCGCTGTACTGGGTCAGTTTGGCGGCACTGCTCGGCGCCTTGGTGTTAGGCCGCGCCATTACACAATCCAAACTCGGTCGGATACTGACCGCCATTCGTGACTCTGAAAGTCGCCTGCGCTTTCTGGGCTACGAACCACTAGGTTTCAAACTGTTTATCTGGACTCTGTCAGCCATGCTGTGCGCGGTGGCCGGCGCCCTGTATGTGCCGCAAGTTGGCATCATTAATCCGGGTGAAATGTCGACCGAGAACTCAATCGAAATGGTGATCTGGGTTGCAACGGGTGGGCGCGGCACGTTGATCGGACCCATTATTGGCGCCGGCACCATCAACGGTTTGAAAACCTGGTTTACCAGTGTGTTTCCTGAGTTTTGGTTATATGCGCTAGGCTTGATTTTTGTGCTGGTCACCCTCTTTTTGCCGCAAGGCATTGTGGGCTTGGTGCGTAAACTCAGCCACCGCAGCAAAGGACAGACGGCATGATCACGCAAGCCATCGCCTCACACGATTCTGTAGAGGCCAACACCCGAAGCAACGGGGCGGGCGGTAAAGCCTCATACGGCCGCCTCAAAACCCCCGGCGTTGACACCACCCACGGCGCCATTTTGTATCTTGAATCGATCAGCGTTGTCTTTGATGGTTTTCGCGCCCTCAATGATTTGTCGATTGATATCGGCGTGGGCGAGCTGCGCTGCATCATTGGTCCGAACGGTGCAGGCAAAACCACCATGATGGATGTCATCACCGGCAAAACCAAGCCCACCTCAGGCACGGCTTTTTTTGGGCAAAATATCGACCTCACCAAAATGCACGAGGCGCAAATTGCCGACGTCGGCATTGGTCGCAAATTTCAGCGCCCCACCGTTTTTGAAAACCACACCGTTTTTGAAAACCTAGAACTCGCCATGAAAACCAACAAGGGCGTGAAATCAACCTTGTTCGCCCGCTTAAACAGCACCGATCGCGACAAGATCGCCGCCACCCTTGACCTGTTACGTTTAATGGGCGAACACAAACGCCCTGCTGGCTTACTGTCGCACGGTCAAAAACAATGGCTTGAAATCGGCATGCTGCTGATGCAAGAGCCCCTACTGCTTTTGCTGGATGAGCCTGTCGCCGGCATGACCGACGCCGAAACCGAACGGACCGGCGAACTGCTCAATGATCTGCGCGGCAAACACTCACTGATGGTGGTTGAGCACGACATGGATTTCGTCAACCAGATCTCGCAAGGTGGCAAAGTCACTGTGCTGTGCGAAGGCTCTGTGCTGGCTGAAGGCACCATGCAACAAGTGCAAGCAGATCAACGCGTGATTGAAGTCTATTTAGGCCGCTAAGCCATGCTAAACGTTCAAGAGCTCAATCAGGCTAAGCCATGCTAAATGTTCAGGATATCAACCAGGTTAAGCCATGCTAGACGTTCAAAACATTAATCAATACTACGGCAGCAGCCACACCCTGCGCGGCATCACGATGTCGGTCAAGCAAGGCGAGTGCATGGCCTTGCTCGGGCGTAACGGCGTCGGTAAAACCACCCTGCTGCAATGCCTGATGGGCGTGCAACCCTTAGCCTCGGGCAGCATTCACTTTGACGGCAAAGACATCAGCAAGCTCGCCCCCCATGCACGTGCCGCATTAGGCATGGCCTACGTCCCCCAGGGCCGCGAAATCTTTGCCCGCCTCACAGTTGAAGAAAATATCCTAATGGGCATGGCTACCAAGCCCAGCCAGCAAGCCAAGCGCATCAAAAACGAAATCTTTGACCTGTTCCCCGTGCTTCGCACCATGTTGTCGCGGCGCGGCGGCGACCTGTCAGGCGGCCAGCAACAACAACTCGCCATCGCACGCGCCCTGGTCGCCGAACCCAAACTCATCATCTTTGACGAACCCACCGAAGGCATCCAGCCCTCAATCATCAAAGACATCGGCCGCGTCATCCGCCTACTGCGCGACCGCGGCGACATCGCCATTTTGCTATGCGAACAATACTTCGACTTCGCCCGCGAACTCGCCGACCGCTTCGTCGTCTTATCAAGAGGCGAAGTCGTCGCCCAAGGCGACCAAACCCAAATGGACAGCGAAGACGTCAAAAAACACCTGTCCGTTTAAAACACGGCGCCAAGGGACAACGCTGCCCCCTAAATACCCCCACAGCGTCACCACCCGCGCCCTAGCGCAAACCCCCGCCATCTGTTTACACTCACCCACTTCATTAAAATTAACGCGAACCAACACGCGAGGCAAGAAACATGTGGGATGTAATCGTAGTGGGCGGCGGCAACGCAGCCCTATGTAGCGCTTTAATGGCGCGCGAAGCCGGCGCCAGCGTCTTAATCCTTGAGGCCTCGCCCAAAGAGTGGCGCGGAGGCAATTCACAGCACACCCGCAACCTACGCTGTATGCACGATGCCCCACAAGACGTTTTAGTCGACGCCTACCCCGAAGAAGAATACTGGCAAGATCTTTTAAAAGTCACCGGCGGCCAAACCAACGAGGCGCTCGCTCGCATGGTGATTCGCGAATCATCCTCGTGCCGCGACTGGATGCGCAAGCACGGCGTGCATTTTCAGCCGCCCCTGTCAGGCACGTTACACGTGGCCCGCACCAACGCGTTTTTTATGGGTGGTGGCAAAGCCCTAGTCAACGCGTATTACGCGAGCGCCAAAAAACTGGGCATCGATATTTTGTACGACTCACCCGTTGACGACCTCGAAATCAAAGACGGCAAATTCATCGCCGCCAAAGTGGGCGACAAGCGCTACGCAGGCAATGCTTGTGTCTTGGGCTGTGGCGGTTTTGAGTCCGATCGCAAATGGTTGCGCGAGGCCTGGGGTCAAAACGAACTTGGCGAATGGCCTGCTGATAACTTTTTGATTCGCGGTACACGCTACAACATGGGCGTTGTGCTGAAAGTCATGATGCGTGAAGGCGCCGACACCATGGGCGACCCCACACAAGCGCATTGCGTGGCGATTGATGCACGCTCGCCCTTATATGACGGCGGCATCTGCACACGCATTGACTGTGTCTCTCTGGGGATTGTGGTCAATCGCGAAGGCAAGCGCTTTTACGACGAGGGCGAAGACTTTTGGCCAAAGCGTTACGCCTTATGGGGCCGCTTAGTCGCCCTGCAGCCGGGTCAGATCGCTTATTCAATTATCGATGTCAAATCGGTCGGCCGTTTTATGCCAGCGGTGTTTGAAAATATCAAAGCCGACACCTTGCCAGAGCTTGCGCGCAAACTTGATCTCGATCCCGAAATCTTTATGCAAACCATTAACGAATTTAATGCGGCCTGCCAACCCGGCACGTTCGACCATACGATTCAAGATGATTGCCATACCCAAGGTCTGACGCCAGAAAAAACCCACTGGGCCTTGCCGATTGAGAAAGGTCCGTTTTATGGCTACCCAGTGCGGCCCGGTGTGACCTTTACCTATTTCGGCTTAACCACCGACGAAAAAGCCAGTGTCTTTTTTGACGGTAAAGCCAGCCCCAACATGTTCGCTGCTGGCGAGATCAATGCCGGCAACGTTTTAGGCAAGGGCTACACCGCAGGCGTCGGGATGTCGATCGGCACAGCCTTTGGTCGCATCGCTGGCACGCAAGCCGCGCTGGCCGCACAAAAAATTAAAGAAGGATCCTCACATGCAATCGCTTGAATCCCTAACCCGCGAGGCACAAGGCCTAGCCCGCGCCTCTGAACACTCAATCACCTGGCACAGCAAAGGCCTGAGCGCCAACGAGGCTGAAGTCGCACGCCAAATGCAGATCTGTAACGCCTGTCGCTACTGTGAAGGCTTCTGTGCCGTGTTTCCGGCAATGGCACGCCGTTTGCAAGTCGACAGCAAAGCCGACATTAACTACCTTGCTAATCTGTGTCACAACTGCGGCGCCTGCCTGCATGCCTGCCAATATGCACCCCCGCACGAGTTTGCTGTCAACGTACCGCAAGCAATGGCCAAGGTCCGCTTAGAAACCTATACCGATTTTGCCTGGCCTGCGGCCATGGGGTCACTATACAAAAACAATGGCCTGACGGTTTCTTTAGCAACCGCCTTCGGCTTAGCGCTGTTTTTGGTCTTAACGCTGTTAGCAACAGGCAAGCTTGTACACGAACCACTTGCGGGTAACTTCTATGCGGTGTTTCCGCATAACACGCTGGCCTTGATGTTCGGTGCCGTCTTTGGCTTTGCCGTGCTGGCCTTGGGGATCGGTGTCACGCGGTTCTGGAAAGAAATCACCCCAGGTGCAGCCAGCGCGATCGCAGTGGGAGAAGCCACCCACAACGTTTTACGCATGAAGTACCTCGACGGCGGCCACGGACAGGGCTGCAACGACGAAGACGATCTCTTTACGCAGCGCCGCAGGCGTTTTCATCATCTGACCTTTTACGGTTTTATGCTGTGCTTTGCCGCAACCTCTGTGGCCACGCTTTACCACTAT
The DNA here is from genome assembly GCA_044338955.1 of Burkholderiaceae bacterium. Lineage (GTDB taxonomy): Bacteria > Pseudomonadota > Gammaproteobacteria > Burkholderiales > Burkholderiaceae_B > Zwartia. The sequence continues at coordinate 795 of JBIIWK010000176.1, read as the reverse complement.
GTACTTGGCTTGCAAGCACCCTACGCCTATACAAGTCTACCGGTGATTTTAGGCACCGTTGGCGGCATTGGTTTGCTCATCGGGCCCGCGGGCCTGCTCTGGCTGAACCTGCGACGCTCACCGTTGCACGGTGACGCGGCACAAAAACCCATGGATATCGCATTTATTGTGTTGCTGTTTACCGTTAGCCTGACTGGGCTTGCCTTACTCATTTGGCGTGATACCAGCTATATGGCGCTTTGGTTGGCGATTCACCTCGGTTTTGTCATGGCACTGTTTTTTACACTGCCTTACGGCAAGTTTGCCCATGGTATCTATCGGACAGCGGCCTTACTGAAATGGTCGATAGAAAAGCGCCAGCCCAACAAACTGGCGCTGGGCGGCGATTAATACGCCTCACCGCGACCTGTTACGGTCTGGCATCAAAGGGGTGCAGCCCTTAAGCTAAGGACGCAACGGATACCTAGGCCTGCCATAAGCATCCCAGAAGAAACTATCCTGAATGGTAGGAGTCTTTCGGGGTGCTTACTTTTTTAGGCGGTTTCTTTTCGTTTGAAGCCGGCGGTTTTTGACCCAAACATTCGCTGAAGACCTAGCTTTTGTTGGGCCCAAAAGCCTCGGCCGTAGTCGCGTCCGCCCGCTTCGGGCGGTTGATCATGCACCCCGGTTGGCACATATCCCGTATCAAACTTAGCCGTTCTGAACACAATATCCCAAACCGGAAATAACACCGAAAAATTGTGGCCCTTAGCTGGGCCCGCGGTGGATTCGTCGTACGCTAACGAATGGTGAAAC